>RFIU01000217.1 GCA_003695555.1 Alphaproteobacteria bacterium | reverse complement strand
CATCTGGCCGGGCTTCGCGTCATCGCTGGCTGAACAGGGCATCGACATCGCCGCGCTCCTTGCCGCCGATCGCAGCCACGACATCTTCTCTGCCGCGGACGCCCTCGTCCGCACCGGTCCCATCGCCCTCAACGTCAACGACTTTCGCGCCATCCTCGTGTCGGCTAGGAAGGACGGGATGCAGGACGGTTCGAGCGAAGAGAAGGGCGGACCATGACCAACAGCTACGAGATCGGCGCATCCGACGAGCGGCCATGGGGGCGCTGGACCGTGCTGGATGTCGGCGAGGGGTTCGCCGTCAAGCGCATCGAGGTGCACCCCGGCCACCGTCTCTCCCTCCAGCGCCACAGGCATCGCGCGGAGGACTGGATTCTCGTCCAGGGCGAGGCCGTGGTGCGGGTCGGTGACGAGGAGATGCGGCTGAAGGCGCCCGCGCGCGTTCACATCCCCGTCGGCAGCCTGCACCAGATCGCCAATCCCGGGGCCGGCACCATGGTCTTCATCGAGGTGCAGACGGGCTCGGTCCTCGACGAGGCCGACATCGAGCGCATCAGCGACGACTACGGCCGCGTCTGAGAGTCCCGTGCCGCAAAGAGACCCCGCAGGCCGGCGACCGCGACGACGAGCCAGCCCGCGATCGCGAGCGTCCCGCCTACGGGCGTGAGCCATGCCACGGGATGGCCAGCGGGCAGATCGCATGCCGCGCGCAGGGTCAAAGTCGCGACGAACAGCAGCACACCGCAGACGATGAGCCCGCACCCCCAGCGCCCGAGCCGCTTCGCACCCTCCGGAAGCGCCTCGCCGCCCACGAGCAGGAACAGGACCGGTGCATGCACCAGGGAGATGAGGCCAGCATGATGCAGCCAGCGGCTCGGCTCAGCACCATCCGCCCCATGCGCCGACCAGGCGAGAAGCGCGAGTCCCGCCGCCCCCAGCATCCCAGCGACCGCCATCAGCCCGGCTTTGATCCGTCTATCGTCCCTTGCATGTGCCATGTCTGCTCCCGCCTCAGTCCGCCGCCAGCGCGTCAAGCCCGAGATCGACCGCTGGCGCGCTCATCGTTAGCCGGCCGATGGAGATGAAGTCCACCCCGGTTT
This sequence comes from Alphaproteobacteria bacterium, assembly GCA_003695555.1. Classification (GTDB taxonomy): domain Bacteria; phylum Pseudomonadota; class Alphaproteobacteria; order Sphingomonadales; family Rhodothalassiaceae; genus J084. The sequence continues at coordinate 18,392 of RFIU01000217.1, read as the reverse complement.
CGGCGATGGCGCGCACGGTCTCGAGCCGCACGCCGCCGGATGCCTCCAGCACCGCCCGTCCGCCCGCGAGCGCGACGGCCCGGCGGAGCTTGTCGATGGTCATGTTGTCGAGAAGAATGCGGGAGACGCCGAGTTCGAGCGCTTTGCGGACCTGCTCCAAGGTATCGCATTCCACCTCGATGTCCCGGTGGCCGGCGCGGCGCGCGGCCTCCACCGCCGCCTCGAGCCCGCCGGCGACGGCGATGTGGTTGTCCTTGATCAGCACCGCGTCATGAAGCCCCATGCGGTGGTTCATCGCCCCGCCGCAGCGGGTCGCGTATTTCTGGAGCGCGCGGTAGAGCGGCAGGGTCTTGCGGGTGTCGAGGATCCGCGCCCGCGTGCCCGCGACCGCATCGACGAAGCGCCGCGCAAGCGTCGCAACCCCGGAAAGATGGCAGACGAAGTTGAGGGCCGTGCGCTCGGCCTCCAGCACCGCACGCGCGCGCGCCTCGACTTCGAGTGCGACGCCGCCGGCCCGAAGCTCCGCCCCGTCGCCCGCATGTGCGGTGATCGCCGCATGCGCGTCGCGGGCGGCGAAGCAGGCGGCCGCAAGGGGCAGGCCCGCCAGCACCAGCGGCTCGCGCGCCCGCATCACGACGCGCATGCGCGCGTCCTCCGGCACCACCGCCGCACTCGTGACATCGCCCGGGCCGAGGTCCTCGGCGAGCGCCTCGGCGACGAGCGCGGCGAGCGCCCCGCGCGCCAGCGGAAAGTCGGCCCGCGCGCCGAAGACGCCGAGATCCTCGGGAAGAACGGCCGAAATTTCGGCCGCCGTCTCCGCCGCACGCGCCATGCCCCGCTCCTCACGAAAGCCGCGGATTGACTTCGGCCTCGCTAGATGCGTCGATTCCCCCGCGTCAAGTGCGTCGCGCGAGGAGGAGAGATCGATGACCGGATCAGCCCCTGCCGGGCCGCGTGCCCGTTGCCGCCCGAAAGATCGCGCGGGCGGGATCATCACGCCGATGCTGCTCGCCGTCCTGTTGGTCGCGCCTGCGCGTGCGGTCGCCCAGCAGTTCGTGGATGCGGCGGCGACCATCATCGAGGTGGCCCCCGGAGGCGATGCCACGGAGCGTCTGCAGGAGGCCCTCATCATGGTGCCCGAGGGCGGCACCGTGCGGCTTCTCGCCGGCCGCTACGAGATCACCCGGGGCCTTTCCCTCGACGTGCCGCGGGTGACGGTGGAGGGCGCGGGGATGGACGCGACCGTGCTCACCTTCGCCGGCCAGGAGGCGGGCAGCGAGGGCCTGATGGTCACCGCCGACGACGTCACGCTCAAGGACTTCGCGATCGAGGACACGAAGGGCGATGCCGTCAAGGCGAAGGGGGTGCGCAACATCTCCTTCATCCGCCTGCGCACCGAATGGACCGGTGGACCCAAGCCCACCAACGGCTCCTACGGCCTCTATCCGGTGGAATCGGAGAACGTGCTCATCGACGGCTGCGTGGCGATCGGGGCATCCGATGCCGGCATCTATGTCGGCCAGTCGCGCCACATCGTGGTGCGCAACTCCCGCGCCGAGCGCAACGTCGCAGGCATCGAGATCGAAAACTCCTTCTTCGCCGACGTCCACGACAATCTCGCCACCCACAACACCGGCGGCATCCTCGTCTTCGACCTGCCCAACCTGCCGCAGCAGGGCGGGCACGACATCCGCGTCTTCCGCAACCACGTCGTCGACAACGACGAGCCCAACTTCGCCCCGCCCGGCAACATCGTGGCCAATGTGCCGCGGGGCGCCGGGCTCATGATCATGGCGAACCGGCGCGTCGAGGTCTTCGCCAATGTCTTCCGCGGCAACGCCACCGCCGACGTGCTCGTCGTCTCCTACCCCTTCGACTACGACGACCCACACTACGACCCGCATCCGACAGCCGTCTTCATCCATGACAACGACTTGGCCGCCCCCGTCTTCGCGCCCGAAGGCCGGCTGGCCGGGCTGCTGAAGGAGCGGCTGGGCAAGGAGGGCGCGAACATCGTCTTCGACGGCGTGATGCCGTTCCGCGACGCCCTCTTCGGCCGCGCGCCGGAAGAGGGCATCATGATCCGGGAAGCCCCGGACGTGCGCTTTGCAAATCTGCGCATGATCTGGGCTAAGCTTTTGCCCTGGCGCGTGGCGGTGGACCGCGATGCGGCCCGCTACCGGGGTTCCGGCCGGCTCGAGCCTCCCATCGCAGGCGTGACGCTGCCGCAGGATGTGGCGCCGGCCGGCCGGTGATCGTGGCGGAAGGGATGATGCGCGTGCGCGGCCTGACGGCCATCGCCCTCACCGCCCTGCTCGCCTGCTCGAGCGGCGGGCGGGCGCCGGCGGCCGTGAACGACACCCTGGCCGAAAGCGGCCGGCCGGCGCGGCTGCTGTCCGAATGGGGGCTGTTCGCCGATCTGAAGACCCTCACGCCGGCGGACGGCGTGGTGCCCTATCACCTCGCCACCCCGCTGTTTACGGACTACGCGCTCAAATACCGCCTGGTGTACGTGCCGAAGGGTCTGGCGGCCCGCTACGACCCGAAGGAAGCCTTCGCCTTCCCGGTGGGCAGCATTCTCGTCAAGACCTTCGCCTATGCGCCGGATCTGCGCCACCCGGATGACGGCGTGCGTCCGATCGAAACCCGTCTTCTCGTCCATTCCGCACGCGGCTGGCGGGCGTTCGCCTATGTCTGGCGCGCGGATCTCACCGATGCCGAGCTCAAACTTGCGGGGGCGACGATTCCCGTCTCCTTCACCGCGCCGGACGGCCGCATGCGGCACATCCGCTATCAGGTCCCGAACATGAACCAGTGCAAGGGCTGCCACGTGCTGGGGCGGGAGATCACGCCCATCGGCCCCAAGGCGCGCAATCTCAACGTCTCCCATGACTACGGCGACGGCGTCGTCGAAAACCAGCTCGTCCACTGGACGCGGCTCGGAATCCTCGAAGGCGCACCCGCGGACCCGGACGCCGCCCCGCGCGTGCCCGCCTTCGACGATCCGGACGCGCCGCTCACCGCCCGGGCGCGGGCCTATCTCGACGTCAACTGCGGGCACTGCCACCGTCCCGAGGGGCCGGCCTCCACCTCCGGCCTGTTCCTGACCTGGGGCCAACCGGTCGGTCCCAATCTCGGCATCATGAAGCGGCCGACGGCGGCCGGCCGCGGCGCCGGCAGTCTCCTCTACGACATCGTGCCGGGCCGACCCGATGAATCCATCCTGCTCTATCGGATGGAGAGCACCGATCCGGGCGTGATGATGCCGGAGCTGGGCCGCACGATCGTGCACGAGGAAGGAGTTGCGCTCATCCGCGCCTGGATCGCCTCGCTCGATGAGGAGGGAGGCGGCCGGTGAACATCCTCACCGCCTGGCTCATCCCCGCCGTCGTGATGGTGGTGATGTTCTCGATGGGGCTGGCGTTGCACCCGAACGACTTTCTGGAAGTCGTGCGCAAGCCCCGCGCCTTCGCTGCCGGCCTTGCAGCTCAGATGCTGATCCTGCCGGTGCTCGGATTTCTGGTCGCGTATCTCACCGATCCGGATCCGCGTCTTGCCGTCGGTCTCGTCATCATTGCCGCCTGCCCGGGCGGGCCGATGTCGAACCTGCTGACACATCTTGCCCGCGCCGATACGGCGCTTTCGATCTCGCTCACCGCGACGACCTCGCTGCTCTCGATCTTCACGATTCCTTTGCTGGTCGCCGCCGCGCTGGCTCTCTTCATCGGACGCGAGGCGGGCGAGATATCGGTCGCCGACACGGTCCTCGGCGTCAGCGCGATGACCCTGGTTCCGGTCTCGCTCGGCATGGGACTGGCGCTTGTCCGCCCGCATCTTGCCGAGCGGATCGAACCCTGGGCGCGTCGCGGCGCTCTCATTCTCTTCATCGCTCTCGTCATCGGGGCGATCGCCATCGACTGGGATCGGGTGGTCGAGCACTTTCCGACCGTCGCGCCGCTCGTCGTCCTGCTCAATCTTGCGGCCATGGTCGCAGCATATACCCTTTCGCAGGTGACCCGGCTGGCGCCCGAACGGGCGATTGCGGTGACCATCGAATGCGGCATTCAGAACGGCTCGCTGGCGATGTTCGTCGGCGCCACGCTGCTCGGCGATGACGTGATGATGCTGCCGGGGGCCGCCTATGGCGTGCTGATGTTCCCGACCGCACTCGCCTTCATCGCATGGGTGGTGCGCCGCGAACGGGCGAAGCAGCCTTCCCGACCAGCCCTGGAGGAAAATCCATGACCCACGACATCGTCATCAAGGACGGCCTGATTCATGACGGCAGCGGCGGAACACCGTTTCACGCGGATATCGGCATCCGCGACGGCCTGATCGCCGAAATCGGTCGCATTACGCCGAACGGGGCGCGGGTGATCGATGCCGCCGGCGCGATCGTTACCCCTGGTTTCGTGGATATCCACACCCATTATGATGGTCAGGCCTGCTGGGATCCGGAGCTCGGTCCCTCATCGCGTCATGGGGTGACGACGGTGGTCACCGGAAACTGCGGCGTTGGTTTCGCCCCGCTTCGCCCCGGCACCGCCCAGCAGCTCATCGAGCTGATGGAAGGCGTCGAAGAGATCCCCGGCGTTGCGCTCGCCGAAGGCGTTCCCTTCGACTGGGAGAGCTTTGCCGACTATCTTGCGTCCCTGGAACGCATCCCGCGCGCCATCGATGTTGCGACCCAGATCGCCCATGATCCGTTGCGGCTTTATGTCATGGGCGAGCGCGGCGCGGCCGGCGAAGAAGCGAACGACGACGAACGGGAGGCGATGCGCCGCCTCGTCGCAGAGGCGGTCCGGGCGGGCGCTTTCGGCGTTTCCACCGGCCGAACCGATGTCCACAAGACGGCGCGTGGCGCCGACACCCCGGCACGAGATGCGAGCGCGCGCGAGCTGGAGGCGCTGGCGCTCGGCGCGAAGGACGGCGGCGGGAGAATACAGGTGGTGTCGGACTTCAGGCTGGCCGAAGGGCCCGAGGCCTTCGATCCGGAATTCGATCTTGTCGATCGCATGGCCGAGGTGTCGGGGTGCCCCTTGAGCCTCTCGCTCAATCAGCGCGATCTGGCGCCGGATCAGTGGAAGCGGATCCTCGAGCGTGTCGAGCGGGCGAACGCGCGCGGCCTGGAGATGCGCGTGCAGGTCGGCGCGCGCGGCATCGGCGTCTTCTTCGGGCTTGAGACGACGCTTAATCCGCTGATGTCGCTTGCCGCCTATCGCGAGCTCATGGACCGGCCGCTGGCCGAGCGGGTACGGACGCTGCGCGATTCCGCCTTCCGGGAAAGGCTGCTGGCGCAACAGCCGGAAAAACTATCGGGCCCCGGCAGTCCGGTCCCGCCGCTCGCCGACATCATCATCGAGCGCCTCGACTTCTTCGCCACCCGCTTCTTCCGGCTCGGCGATCCGCCGGATTACGAGCCGCCGATGGAAGCCTCGCTCTATATGGAATCCCGGCGTCGCGGTGTCGGCGTGATGGAGGCGATCCTTGACGCCATGCTGGAAGACGACGGCCGTCAGCTGATCTATTTCCCGATCTACAATTACGCCCGTTTCGATCTGGAGGATCTGCGCACCATGCTGACCCACCCGCATGCGCTGCCGGCGCTTTCTGATGGCGGGGCGCATGTCGGCACAGTGTGCGATGCGAGCTTCCCGACCTTCATGTTGACGCATTGGGGGCGCGATCGCTCACGCGGGCCGAAGATGCCGCTCGAATGGCTGGTGATGAAGCAGACGCGCGACAATGCCCGTTTCATGGGGCTCGACGACCGCGGCGAGATCTCTCCCGGCCGCATCGCCGACATCAATGTCATCGATTTCGATCGCTTGGCCCTGAAGCCGCCGCGCTTGCGCCATGACCTGCCGGCAGGCGGCCGGCGCCTCTATCAGGAGGCGGAAGGCTATCTTGCGACCCTGAAATCCGGCGTGCCGATCCTGCTTGATGACGAACCGACCGGAGAGACCCCGGGTCGCCTGCTGCGCCGGGGGCGGCCGGCGAATTGATGCCGGGCTGCGGGGGCGGTCCGGCCATCAGCGACCGGCTGAACTGCTCCCGCTCTCGCCGGCGTCGCACAGGCCATTTGCGCGCACCTTCGGGTGACGCTCGTACCATTCGCGCGAACGATTGACGATCGTCACCACCGACAGCATCACCGGCACTTCGACGAGGACGCCGACGACGGTGGCGAGCGCGGCGCCGGAATCGACACCGAACAGGCTGATCGCGGTGGCCACCGCCAGTTCGAAGAAATTGCTGGCTCCGATCAGCGCCGCCGGCGCGGCGACGCAGTGGCGTTCGCCCAGATGGCGCGAGAGCAGATAGGCCAGCCCCGAATTGAAATAGACCTGGATCAGGATCGGAATCGCCAGCAGCAGGATGATCAGCGGATGGCCGAGAACCTGCTCGCCCTGAAAGGCGAAGAGCAGGACGAGCGTTACCAGCAGTGCGATGACCGAGATCGGCTTGAGGAGGGCAAGAACACTTTCCAGCCGGGCGCTGCCGCCGCTCGCGATCAGCCGGTGGCGCCAGATCTGGGAGAAGACGACGGGGACGAGAATATAAAGCCCGACCGAGAGCAGCAGCGTCTGCCATGGCACGGTGATCGCCGATATGCCGAGCAGCAGGGCGACGATCGGCGCGAAGGCGACGATCATGATCGTGTCGTTGAGGGCCACCTGCGAGAGTGTGAAATGCGGGTCGCCATTGCTGAGGTTGGACCAGACGAAGACCATCGCCGTGCAGGGAGCGGCCGCCAGCAGGATGAGGCCGGCGATATAGGATGGGATCTGATCCGCCGGCAGCCACGGCCGGAACAGCCAGCCGAGGAAAATGCTCGCCAGCAGCGCCATCGAGAAGGGCTTGACCGCCCAGTTGACGAACAGCGTGACGCTCATGCCGCGCCAGTGACGGCGGACTTCCTTCAGGGCGCGCAGATCGACGCGCAACAGCATCGGGATGATCATCGCCCAGATCAGCACCGCGATCGGAAAATTGACATGCGCCCATTCCATCGCGCGCAGGGCGGCGATCGCGTCCGGGGTGACCTCTGCCAGCGCGATGCCGGCAAGGATTGCGGCGATGACCCAAAGAGACAGGAAGCGCTCGAATGTGCTCATGGCCCGATATCTCCGATCCCGTGTGTGTCCCGTCGAGAGAATAAGAAGGAATGGCCGACGGGCAGAAGAGTGGGCGCAAATGACAGCTTCATGACACCCTTTGGTGAAAAAGCGAATCGAGGCGTGCACCCTGTTCATGGGTAACATACGCCTTGTTGATAGGTGCGGTCTCGCGACAGGACAAGAAAGCCCCACCATCGTATGGCAGCGAGAGGGCGATCGCCGACCCGGTACAGGGTACGTCAGCTCATGAAGAACGGGCGCCCATGCCTTCTCTCGGTTCGATGGTATCGGTGATGTCCGCCCCCCACTCGCGCACCAGTGCCTTCTGACGCTTTTCGATCTGCTTGATGCGGTCCTGATTGATCGCCTGCAGAATGATCGCCGCCAGTGCCGGTCCGACCCACAGCAGGCCGGCGCCGAAGGCGGCGGCCCCGTAGATGATCCCCCAAGTGTAGATGCTGGAGATCATCCGGAAGAAGTCGCTGACGGTATCGTGGCTGTGCCAGAGCTGCAGCAGAAAGGGGAAGAGGCCGGCGAAATTGAAGCTGGCAAGGGTGATCAGGCGTGGCCGCTTGAAGGCCCCATGGTCGAAGGCGAGCACGACCAGAGCCGGCGCCAGGCCCAGAACGATCATCGCCGCAATCGGCGGAAAGAAGAGCAGCAGCAGGGTGAAGAGGAGATAGGCAAGGAAGATCAGCAGACGATGGCCGCCGCCGGGCTTCTTCGCACTCGTGCGCGCGCGGCCCTTTTTGACCGTCGTCTTCGGCGTGGTCTTCTTTCCGCTTTTCATCTTGCGGCCCATGTATGGCTTCTCCCGTTTCGCCCTCAGGCCCGGCGGCTCACGTCAACTGGCGATGAAGGTGATCGTCAGCGTCGCAATGAGAGCAAGCACGCCCAGCACGCTCGCCCCCCGATAGCCTAACGCCATGGCTTCCGGGTCGTTCGGCAGCACCTTGCGCAGCAGGTGCTTGCGACGCGCTTCCAGCCGCTCCCATGCCCAGCGCGCGCGCTGATAGGCGGCCGTGTCTTCGCGTGACAGCCTGACGATATCGGTGCTTGCCCGAAGCCGGACCAGCGATCCCTTGCGCATTTCTTCCTTGAGCGTCTTCAGGCACTCTTCCCGCCGTTTGCGGCTGCGCAAACGTCCGATGAGCGGCTTCAGGCTCTCGCCCATCCGTTCGGTCAGGCCGGGTAGCTCGGCGATTTTGCAGTGCTGCTGCAGGAAGGCGAGCAGATCGCCGATGGCCGAGAGGGTACGAGCCGGATCCTTCGGCGTGGCGCCGACGCGCGCGGCGATCCGCTCGCACTCCGGCACCCGGGATGCGAGGAAGCCGAGAACATGGGCATCGAACATCTTCGCGAGTTCGGCCTGTTTGCGTGCCGTCCGGTCGAGGGCGATGAGCAGTGCGGCCGGTGTGCCGACCCACAGTCCCTTGAAGGCGGGGCTCAGACACGGCAGCGCCGGATTGAGATCATAGAGCACGCGCACCAGCCCCTTCGCGGGCTGCTCGGTACGGGCGGTCTTGGCGGCCTGCTGAAGGTCGAAAGCGGTACGGTGGGCAAGGGGGTTGCGCTCGGCCATGATCTCGATCGCCGCCGGCATGACGCCATTGTCGAAAAAGCGGCGCATGTCCTCGATCGCCTGTTCGTCCTGTTCGGCGAAGGCGGCGGCAAGCGCCGGTCCGACGCCGTCAATGGCGATCGAACGACCGCGCCAGCGCAGGGGGCCGAAGGGGTCCAGCATCGCGCATGCGCGTGCCACCAGCGCATGGTCGCCGTGATGCGTGCTGGAAAGGTCCGGGTCGGCGCGCAGATCGAGCAGTCGCTCGAGCTTCTCGGTCATGTTCTCGGCGGTGATGTAGGTCTGGAACCAGAGGGGAAAATCCAGACTGCGCAGCCAGGCAGCCGCCTCGAGCGGATATTTTGCGAGTTCGCGTGCGAGTATCCGGCGGTCGGAAAAGGATTGGCGGCGAAAACTGACCGGCCGAGCGAAGGTCCAGCTCAGATTGAGCGAGCGGCGGTTCGGCGTCGCGCTTTCGGTCCAGGCGATGAGATCGTCGAGCGTCCAGCGCTCTTCCGGATCATCATTGAGCAGCCCGCGAAGCAGAAGGCCGAGCAGTCCCGGCACTTCCTGACCGGCCGACAGGGCCCAGAAGGAGCCTTGTGCAATACGTGCCCGCACCAGGCTTTCCGAGTCGCGTTGCCCGCCCGGTTCGCGCCCCAAGTAACAGGCGAGCAGCGTGGCGCCGAGGGCGAACATGTCGGCGTCGGGTCCCCCGGTGCCACGCGCATGGGGATCTGCGGTGGCGCGCTCCAAGGGTTCATAGACGGCCGGCAGGTCGAGTCCGGGCGGACCGGAGAAACACTCGCCGAGCAGAACGTCGCCCCCCTCGGGGGTGGCGAAAAAGAGATTGCCGGGACGGATGGCACGATGCCAGATGTCGCGGCCATGCAGGGCGGAAAGCGCCTTGATTGCCGCCGGGACAACCATCTTGCGCAGGATGTGGCTGGAAACGGAGTGTCCCTTTAGCGCGTCCGAAAAGGGAGGGCCACCTGGCGCCTCGATGATGCTGACCAGCCGGGTCGGGCCTTTCGGCCCCACGCGTACCACTTCCTGGGCGAGCGGATTGAGGACATTGGATGCCGGGCTGATGCGCAGGGATTCGAGAACCTCGGCGCGTTGCGGCACGCCCTTCTTGTGGACGAGGGCATAGACGCGGCGCGATGCCTCACGGGTATCGCTCGCCGCAAACGCCTTGCCGCCGCCTCGATCGAGGGCCGGCAAGGGATGCCCCGGATCGACCGCAAAACGCTTGGCGACCATGACAGGGGCGGCTGCCGCCGTCTTGGCCGGAGCTTCGGATCTCGTAGGTGGATTTGCAGCTTTTGGTTGTGTCAAGCGTGCTGCCTCGGTTGGTGGCATCTCCCTTCTTCCCGGATGAGATCTTCTGGTTCATTAAGGAGCATGAGGCTTAAGGCGGGGTTAAAAGAAGGGAAGCACGGGCGAATGGACGTGCGACGCAGTGTCGCAACCGTGAGAAGAGTATCAGAAACGGGAAAGAAAGGCCGCCCTTCCGGCCAGCGTCCCCGAGGATGTGCCCCGCGCTGCACCCCGGACATTTCTCGCCGATCACGAAAGCCGTTCTCGATCACCGGCGACGGCTTCACGGCAAAGCCGAAGGATGAAAGGTTTTCGGTTCCTTCAGTCCTGGAAGGGGTCGTGCATCAGGATGGTGTCCTCGCGTTCTGGGCTGGTGGACAGCAGCGCCACCGGGGCGCCGATCAGCTCCTCGACGCGGCGCACATATTTGACCGCGGTCGCCGGCAGATCGCGCCAGGAACGCGCCCCGCGCGTGCTATCGTCCCAGCCTTCGAGGGATTCATAGATCGGTTCGACCTGCTGCTGGCCCTCCATGTCCGGCGGCAGATGGTCGAGTATCCGTTCGCCCAGCCGATAGCCGACGCAGATGCGGATTTCGTCGAGGCCGTCAAGTACATCGAGCTTGGTGAAGGCGATGCCCTGGACGCCAGCGACCGTCACTGCCTGGCGGACCAGCACGGCATCGAACCAGCCACAGCGCCGGATGCGTCCCGTCACCGTGCCGAATTCGCGCCCCCGCTCGCCGAGGCGGCGGCCGATCTCGTCGTCGAGCTCGGTCGGAAACGGGCCGCTGCCGACCCGCGTCGTATAGGCTTTGGTGATCCCCAGGACATAATCGAGCGCGCCGGGCCCCGTCCCGCTGCCGCCGGACGCCTGTCCGGCGATCGTGTTCGATGAGGTGACGAAGGGATAGGTGCCGTGATCAACGTCGAGCATGACGCCCTGCGCACCTTCGAAGAGGATCCGTCTGCCTTCTTCTCGCGCCCGGGCGAGGGTGCGCCAGACCGGCGCGGCGAAAGGCAGGATCTTCGGCGTGACTTCAGCGAGGGAGGCGATGATCTCGTCCTTGTCGATCGGCTCAGCGCCGAGACCGGCGCGCAACGCATTGTGGTGGGTGAGCAGGCCGTCGAGGCGGCGAGAGACCAGCGTCGGGTCCTGCAGATCGCACAGGCGCAGCGCCCGCCTGCCCACCTTGTCCTCATAGGCCGGTCCGATGCCGCGTCGGGTCGTGCCGATCCTGACCCCGCGCGTGCGATCCTCGCGCAGAGCATCAAGTTCATGATGGAATGGCAGGATCAGGGCACAGGTTTCGGCGATCTGAAAATTGTCGGGGGTGACCGCAACGCCCTGGCCGCGCAGGCGTTCGATTTCGTCGGCGAGCGCCCAGGGATCGACGACCACGCCATTGCCGATCAGCGACAGCTTGCCGCGGCGCACGATGCCGCTCGGCAGCAGCGAGAGCTTGTAGGTTTCGCCCTCGACGACGAGCGTGTGACCGGCATTGTGGCCGCCCTGAAAGCGAACCACCACATCGGCGCGGCTGGACAGCCAGTCAACGATCTTGCCCTTGCCCTCGTCACCCCATTGGGTGCCGATCACGACCACATTCGCCATTGTCGGGGATTCTCCGTTCCTGATCGGCCATCGGGCTGTCCAACGGCCGTTTGATCATCTGCTTTCATCGTTCGCGGGAACCGGATGCAGCCCCCGCGCATCCAGAACCTGCCCGCATCCGAGCGTTCGGGCGTGCGCCAGGGTTTCGTCCGGATCTTCCGGCTCTAGCGCCTCGATTACCGTCCGCCCGCTGCGGCGCAGCTCTTCGATGCGCGCGCGCAAGGCATCTGCGGTGGCATAGACCGCCGTCTCCTCCTTCACCTCGTCCAGCAGCGGCAGCAGCCCGTCCATATAGGCGGAAAAACCGACCGCCGCCTCGTACTCGCCCGGGCCACGGCGTATCCGGTAGCGTCCGCCGCGCCCCAGCTCACCACGCGCCCGGTGCGAGAAGACGGTAAAGCCGAGGCCGGTGTGATATTCGAAGCCGCGCCGTTCGCACGGGTCGATCGTGATCTCCACATCAGGCATTTCGCTTGCCAGGCGCGCGGCAAAGTCGAGCAGACGATCGCGCCAGCGCGCCGCCGCCGCCGGCAGATCGAGGGCGGCGAGCCGGGGAGCAGCCTCGGCATGGGGGCCGGCGGCGGCGATCAGCTCTTCGAGTACGGCCCCGCGCCTGTCGTCGAGTTCGCCGTGGACGCTCGCTGCGTCCTTGGCATCAAGGGCGAGCGCCAGACGCTCGGCCCGCGGCATGTCCAGTTCCCAGCAGGAAAACAACGCATCGAGCATCACCGGCGCCACCAGATCGATCACCAGATCGCCGATGCCGAGATCGGCCAGACCGGCGAGCGCCAGGCGTGCCACCTCATGATCCGCGGCATGCGCGCGCGAGCCGATCAGCTCGATCCCGACCTGACGGAACTGCCGGGCGGGTCGCAGCTGATCGCCGCGCACCTTCAGCACCGGGCCCGCATAGGCGAGCCGCAGCGGGCGCGCCGCCGCGGCCAAGCGGGTGGCGGCCAGCCGGGCGATCTGGAGCGTGATGTCCGATCGCAATGCCATCACCTGCCGGCTTTCCGGGTCGAGCAGGCGGAACATGTCGGGCAGCTTGCCGCCGTCGGCGAAGGCGGCAAGCCCTTCTTCGAATTCGAGCAGCGGCGGGTGGACACGGGCATAGCCGGAGCGGGCGAAATGGCCGAGCAGGCGTTCGGAAGCCGCCGCCTCGCGTGCGGCTGCCGGCCATAAGGTATCGCTCAGCCCCGTAGGCAGCAGCCCTTTCGCCTGCCGGTCTTTCTGCGTCATGTCGGCTGTCCCTGACTGTCGGCGGCAGGAGTCGAATCGCACCCGCCGGCACGCCGCGACCGCTCAATCGAAGGCAAGCGGCGCAGCCTGGCGAACATAGTCGAGGGCCGCGACCTCTTCCAAGACGTTTTCGGCCAGCGGCTGGTCGAGCGCGAGCAGCGCCACTGCGCAGTCACCGCGGCCCGAGCGGCCGAGGTTGAAGGTGCCGATGTTCACTCCGTGACGCCCCAGCACGGTGCCCAATGCACCGATGAAACCCGGCCTGTCGTCATTTACGACATAGAGCATCGCGGGGGCGAGCTCGGCTTCGAGCGTGACATCATCAAGCTGCACGATGCGCGGGCTCTGGTTCGAGAACAGCGTGCCGGCAACCGAGCGTCGGCGATTCTCGGTGACCACGCTCAGGCGCATCAGCGTCTGATAGTCGCCGGCGCGTTCATGCAGCACCTCCGCAACATCAATCTCGCGTTCGCGGGCGATCACCGGGGCATTGACCATATTGACCGACTCCAGCATCGGCTTCAGCAGCCCCTCGATCACCACCGCGGTCAGCGGTCGGGTGTTGAGCTCGGCGACATGGCCTTCATACTCGATCTCGATCTGGCGGATGCCGGAGCGAACGAGCTGCCCCATGAAGCCGCCGAGCTGGCGGGCCAGCGCCATGTAGGGGCGCAGCCGCGGCGCTTCTTCGGGCGTCATCGAGGGCATGTTGAGCGCATTCGTCACGCCGCCGAGCAGCAGGAAATCGGCCATCTGTTCGGCAATCTGGATCGCGACATTGGTCTGCGCCTCGCGCGTCGAGGCGCCGAGATGCGGGGTGGCGACGAGGGCCGGGTGGCCGAACAGCGGATTGTCGCGCGCCGGTTCCTCGGCAAAGACGTCGAGGGCGGCGCCGGCCAGCTTGCCGGCATCGAGCGCTTCCTTGAGCGCCGCCTCGTCCACCAGGCCACCGCGCGCGCAATTGATGAGGCGCGCTCCGTCCTTCATCTTCGCGATCGCCTTCTTGTCGATGATGTTGCGGGTCTGGTCGGTCAGCGGCGTGTGCAGCGAGACGAAATCGGCGCGCGCCAGCAGCTCGTCGAGATCGACCTTCTCGACACCGATCTCTCTCGCCCGTTCTTCCGTCAGATAGGGATCGAAGGCGATCACCTTCATCTTCAGTCCGAGGGCGCGATCGGCGACGATCGAACCGATGTTGCCGCAGCCGATGATGCCGAGCGTCTTGCCGGTCACTTCGACGCCCATGAAGCGCGATTTCTCCCACTTGCCGGCCTGGGTCGAAGCGTTCGCCTGTGGTATCTGCCGGGCGAGCGAGAGCAGCATGGCGATGGCGTGCTCGGCGGTGGTAATCGCATTGCCGAATGGGGTGTTCATGACGACGATGCCGCGCGCCGTCGCCTCGCGCACATCGATGTTGTCGACGCCGATGCCGGCGCGTCCGATCACCTTCAGGCGCTCGGCGCCTTCCAGCAACTTCTTCGTCACCTTGGTGGCCGAACGGACGGCAAGCCCGTCATACTCGCCGATCACCTCGGCGAGTTCCTCCTTCGACAGGCCGGGTCGCTCGTCCACCTCGATACCGCGGTCGCGCAGGATTTCGGCCGCGCGCGGGCTCATCTTGTCGGAAATCAGTACCTTCACCATCGTCATGCCCTTCCTTGCCGGTCATTTTCCGCACGCAGCTGCGCAAAGGCCCAGTCGAGCCAAGGGCAGAGCGCCGCGATGTCGTCCGCCTCCACGGTCGCGCCGCACCAGATCCGCAGTCCCGGCGGCGCATCGCGATAGCCGGCGATGTCGAAGGCGACGCCTTCATTCTCCAGCAGGCCGGTCATCTGCTTGACGAAGTCGCGCTGCGCCGCTTCGTCGAGAGCGGCGAAAGCCGGATCGACGATCTTCAGGCAGATGGAGGTGTTCGAGCGGATCGTCGGATCGGCGACCAGATGGTCGATCCATTCCGTGCGCCGCACCCATTCATCGAGCACCGCGGCATTCTCGTCGGCGCGGGCATGAAGGGCGCCAAGACCGCCGATCGCGTCCGCCCAGTCGAGCGCATCGAGATAGTCCTCGACGCACAGCATCGAAGGCGTGTTGATCGTCGCGCCTTCGAAGATCGCGCGGTTGAGCACCCCCTTCTTCTTCAAGCGGAAGATCTTCGGCAGCGGCCAGGGGGGATCGTAGGTCTCGATCCGCTCGACGGCGCGCGGTGAGAGCAGCAGCATGCCGTGCGCCGCCTCGCCGCCGAGCACCTTCTGCCACGAGAAGGTGACGACATCGAGTCGATCGAAGGCAAGCGGCTGGGCGAATACCGCACTTGTCGCATCACAGATCGCAAGCCCTTCGCGGTCCGCGGCGATGAACTCACCGTTCGGCACCCGAACGCCCGAGGTGGTGCCGTTCCAGCAGAAGACGAGGTCGTGCGCCGGATCCACCGCATCAAGATCGGGCAGTTCGCCGTAAGGGGCGGAAAGCACGCGCGTATCGGGGATCTTCAGATGGTCGCGAATGTCGCTGGCCCAGCCCTTGGAGAAGCTCTCGAAGGCGAGCACGTCGATGCCGCGCGAACCGAGCAGGTTCCACAGCGCCATTTCGACCGCGCCGGTGTCGGAGGCCGGGACGATGCCGACCAGCCAGTCATCGGGAAGTCCGAGAATCGCATGCGTGCGTTCGATCGCGGCCTTGAGGCGCGCCTTGCCGACCTTGGAGCGGTGGGAGCGCCCGAGCGGCGCCTTGGCGAGAAAGTCCGGTGTCCAGCCCGGACGCTTGGCGCAGGGCCCCGACGAGAAATGGGGCCGCGCCGGACGACGGCGGGGTTTCGTCATGTCAGTCTCTCCTTCCAGAGAGCACGCGCCTCGTTGGGGAGGCGTGGCCCGCCGACGAACCTAGAGCGGGCGCGCCGTCTGTCAAGAACTTTTTGCGGTGCAACATGGCAATGTCGAGCCATGCAAGCGAAGACGCCGGCCGTGCGTCCGGCGGAGACTTCGTCCCGGCGCACCGGACGCCGGTGATGCAGTGGTCTTTCCGTGTCCGGTTCCGAATGATGCGGCCGTGTGCGCGCGCCCCGGTTCGCGCGGCGACCTCTTGGCGCGGGTTCGCTGATGCGCGATGATGGGCCATGACGAGATTGCCCGACGAAGAAGTCACCCGCCGCTTTCTGCGCCTCGCACCGCCCTATGTGCGCGTTGCGCTCGCCGTGTTTCTCGCCGCCCTTCTCGCCGGTGCGGCGACGAGCGCGCTCGTCGGCGGGCTGTTCTATCTCTCACTCGCCCTCGTCGTCGGGATCGTCGCGGCCGTGCTGCTGCTCATGCTGCCTGCGTTTCAGGCTCACCGTCGAAAGGATTAGGTGGGGACTATCTACGGATCATATGATCTTGATATCAGGATCGTATGATCCTATACTTCTTTCCGGAAAGGAGTGTGCCATGGCGAATCCCGCACCGGAAAATCCCACACTGGAACATGCTTCGCCCGCGCGGCGTGTGGTCCCCGATCGGCAGGCGGTGGCGTTGAAGGCCTTCGCACGGATCGCCGAGGCCTGGTCGCTGACCCTGGGCGAGGCCGCGGCGCTCGCGGACATGTCGATATCGACCTGGAAGCGGGCGAAGAAGCCCGGCTATTCCGGCGTCCTGACGCAGGATCAGATGCTGCGCCTCAGCGCGCTGATCGGCATCTACAAGGCGCTGGAGCTCTATTTCGACGCGCCGCTGTCGCGCGAATGGGTGCGGCTGGCGAACACGGGACCGGAATTCGATGGGGCAACGCCCGTCGAAGCGATGATCGCCGGCGGGTTGCCCGCGATCCTTCGTGTGCGCAATCATCTCGACGCGCTGCGGGGCGGGGCGTGAAGATCACCTCGATCCATGACCGGGGGCTGATCCGGCTGATCTGCCGGACGGATCACAAGCCGCCGGTGCTGCGCGGTCTCGTCGACAGTGACGAGGAAGCGGCGATCCTCGCCGAGGTCGAGGGCGAGACGAGCGCGCGACTGATCGCCGAGCGGCGGGGCAGTGCCGCACTCGACCGCCGGGAACTCGCCTTCGCCCGGCGCGCTCACGACCTGCGGCTCTATGGCCTGAGCCATGTCAATGCGGCCTTCGCCTATGCGCGACCCGGCGGCAATCGCTTCAATTCCGGGGACCGTGGCGCCTGGTACTGCGCTTGGGACGTGCTGACGAGTCTGGCGGAAGTCGGTTTTCACCGCACGCGCGAGCTCGGCTATATCGGTCGCTATGAGGACGAAGCGCAATATGTCGAACTGCTTGCCGACTTCATCGGCGACTTTCCCGACCTCGACGGCGAGCGTCACCCGGCGCTCGACCCCGATATCGAGAAGGGCTATCCGGCGGGGCAGGCCCTCGCCAAGGACCTCAGGCGTGAAGGGCACCGGGGCCTGATCTATCCTTCCGTCCGGCACGCCGGCGGGCGCTGCTTTGTCGCCTTCGATCCCGGCATTGTTCAGAACGTCCGTCCGGGCGCCAAGTGGAAGCTCGTCTGGCGGGGCTCGCCGGACTTCGATATCGAAGGCCTGTAAAAAAGACCACGCGCCGGGCGTCGGTGTTTCCGCACGCTGGCGCATGGCCCTTACGCTTGGCCGAATGACGGTCGCTCGCGGTTCCTCAGGCGGCGACGGAGGCGTCTTCGCGCTTGCGCTTGCGGGCTTCGGCGATGCGTCGCTCGGCGATCTGATTGGCGACATGGCCGGTCGGTTCGCCCTGCCGTTCGGCGGTCTCGAAGATCTCGGTGAGCGTATCGGCGATATGGGCGACCTTGGCGGCGCGTGCTTCCTCGTCGAGCTTCTCGCGATAGACTTCCGATTCGACCGAGATGATGCCACCGGCATTGATCACATAATCCGGCGCATAGAGAATGCCGCGACGCATCAGTGCCCAGTCGTCCTCATGCTCGTTATCGAGCTGGTTGTTGGCGGCCCCGGCCACCACCTTTGCCTTCAGCTCAGGAATCGTCTTGGCGTTGAGGATGCCGCCGAGCGCGCAGGGGCTGAAGACGTCGGCGTCGAGCGCATGGATGCGCGCCGGATCCACCACCTCGGCCGGTCCTTCCGCCAGTGTTGCTTCGAGATGCTCGCGATTGATGTCGGCGATCAGCAGCTTCGCCCCGGCCTTGCGCAGGTGACCGGCGAGCAGGCGGCCGACATGGCCGACGCCTTGGATCGCGACCGTCAGTCCTTCCAGCGAATCCTTCTTCAGGCGATGGCGCACCGCCGCCTGAATGCCGAAGAAGACGCCCTTGGCGGTGTGCGGCGAGGGATCGCCGGTCGCATAGGGCCCTTCCTCCAATCCGACGACATATTCGGTTGCCTCATGGATCCAGTTCATGTCCTGGGGCGATGTGCCAACGTCTTCCGCCGTGTAGTAGGTGCCGCCGAGGCGCTGGATGTATTCGCCGAAACGACGCAGCAGCTCTGGTGTCTTGTCATGTTCGGGATCGGCGATGATCACCGACTTGCCGCCGCCGAGCCTGAGGCCCGCCATCGCGTTTTTGTAGCTCATGCCACGCGACAGGCGCAGGACATCGAAGAT
>RFIU01000216.1 GCA_003695555.1 Alphaproteobacteria bacterium | reverse complement strand
GTATTGATCACCACCGCGTGGCGGGGAAGCTGGCGCAGACGTCGTTCGGACAGCAGGTGATAGGTCGCCGGCGTGTGCGGGCAGTGGACGCTCAGCACATCAACGCGCGGCAGCATCTGATCAAGTCCCTCGAACCAGCGGGCGTCGAGTTCGCGTTCGACCTCGGCTGGCAGACGGTGTCGGTTGTGATAGAAAATCGTCATGCCGGCAGCCCGTGCCCGGCGGGCCAGCGCCCGGCCGATCCGCCCCATGCCGATGATCCCGAGTCGCCGGCCCTCGATCCGTCGGCCGAGCAGACCGGTCGGTGCCCAACCCTGCCAATGGCCGCCGCGCAGCACGCGTTCGCCTTCGGGCAGCCGGCGCAGCACCATCAGGACGAGCGCGAAGGCGAGATCAGCGGTATCTTCGGTCAGCACGCCGGGGGTGTTGGTGACGGTGATGCCGCGTGAGCGTGCGGTGGCAAGGTCGATATGATCGACGCCATTGCCGAAATTGGCGATCAGCCGAAGCTGCGGCCCGGCCTGGGCCAGCACGCCCTTGTCGATCGTGTCGGTCACCGTCGCCACCAGCACGTCGGCCTCGCGCACGGCGACACGCAGTTCCTCGGCGCTCATCGGCCGATCTTCCGGGTTCAGCCGGACATCGAACAGCTCACTCATCCGCCGCTCGATCACCGCCGGCAGTCGTCTGGTGACGACGACCCGAGGCCGGGAGGCTCCTCCCGCTGCTTCGCTCATCTTTCTGTCCCTGACATTTGTCCTGGGGGCCGGTGCCTGTGGCCACCGCCCGAACAAGGCCTATCAGATCGCATTGCGTCGGGCAAATCCGCTGGCAATCCGTCCTCCCGCTCTTGCAGGCGGGCGGTCGATCGCCTAGAGGCAGAAGCATGCCCGGATGCGATGGAGAAGTTCAGAAACCGCACCTGACGGTGAAGAGGGCGCGGCGACCCGACGCGCTGCCACCCCATGCAGGGCGGGCATTGCTCGCCTGCCTGACCCTGCTGTTCGTGCTGCTGGCGGTGATGGTACCACTTCGAGCAGGCAGAGCGGCCCCGGCGCTGGGCATGGCGGAAGGCGCCGTCGCTGCGGTGAAGCGCGGCGCGAGCGGCCTGCCGCTACCGCGATTCGTATCCCTGGCGGCGGGGCGCGCCAACATGCGGGTCGGACCCGGCCGCCAGTACCCGATCCGCTGGGTCTATACCCGCCGACACTGGCCCTTGAAGGTGATCGACGAATACGGTCACTGGCGCCTCGTCGAGGATGCCGACGGCACCAGGGGCTGGATGCATGCCGCCCTGCTTTCGGGGCGACGCACCGCCCTGCTGCGCGGCCGGGATCGGATCGCGCTGCATGCCCGACCCGATGCCGGATCGTCGGTGCGCTACCGCGCCGAGCCCGGCGTGCTGGTTGATCTCCTCGCCTGCCGGCCGCTCTGGTGCCGGGTCCGGATTCTCGGCGGCAAGGCGTGGGTCGAACGACGGCATCTGTGGGGTGTGCTGAAGGGCGAGACCTTCGAATAGCAAGCAGGCGGCGGCAGACCGGCGGCCCTAGGCTTCCAGCTCGATCATCAGGCGACAGCGGGCGATGCGGCGTCCGTCGGGCGGGGACGGCAGGCGAGCAAGCGCGACGTCCGAATCAGCGATATTGATCAGGCAGCCTTCGCGCGGATCGAAGAAGTGATGATGGGGATGCGGGTCGGTATCGTACCAGGTGATGCCATCAGGTCCGACGATCTCGGCCAGCAGGCCGACGGTGACGAGCTGATGAAGCGTATTGTAGATCGTCGCCAGCGCGATCGAGGCCCCGGCGCTTCGCACTTCCTCCTGCAGCATCTCGGCGGTGACATGGCGGGGCTGTTCGCCGGTTTCGAACAGCAGGCGGGCGAGCAGCAGACGCTGACGGGTCGGGCGCAGGCCGTGACGGCGCAGGAGCGCCATTGCCGGAGCGTATCGCCGTGAGCGTGCGGCCATGGCCGAATATCCATTCCCTCTCGAATTGTCGCGGGCGCAGATTCCAACTGTTCGAATATCGGCAAAGGAAATCATCGCCCGACCCGTTTGAAATATACCATTCATTTACTGTTGAATTCAATGCCGCAGCAAATGAGCGGCATGAAACGACCGCCTTGACGACACCATCAGGCGGAGAGGATACGGCATTCCCGCCTCGGCCTCCGCACCTGGAGGCCAGGCACCCGACGCGCGCAGGCATGGCGCGCTAGTCGCCGCTCATGATGCGTTCGAAGAGCTGTCGGACCGTCGGGATGAAGCCGTTGGAATAGAAGGGATCTTCGGCGAAGCGGTAGGCGTTGTGGCCGGCGAAGGCAAGATTGTCCTCGACCGATCCGCCGTGGGCGATGTCCTGAAGCGTCTTCTGGATGCAGAAGGAGCGCGGATCGGCCTTGCGCGGACTGGCGCGCGAGGGATCCTCGACCCAGCCCGAGAACTGGCACATCGAAAGACAACCCATGCATTCGCGCTGGTCGCGGCGGATCGTCTCGGCCTCTTGCGGGGTCACGAAGACGAGCGTGTTGTTTGGGGTCTTCATGGCGATCTCGAAGCCCTCGCCCATCCATGTCCGGGCCCGTGCGGCGTCCGCCTCGGTGACGAAGAACCGCCGCTTCGAGCCGTCGGTGAGCAGGGTCCGGTGCTCGCCCGCCGCGGTCGTCGAATAGGCGATCTGGCGCTCGGACCGGGCTACGAGTCGCTTCAGAAAGCGGGTCTTCACGGCCGAGGAATAGAATCCCGTCGGCGAGAAGCGATGCAGCAGCACGTCTCCGGGCTTGAGCTTGAGAAGGCGTTCCTTCCAGGCTTTCGGGATCGGGCTTTCCTTCGTCAGCAGCGGCCGGGTGCCGAACTGGAAGGCGATCGGGCCGAGCTCGGGATTGTCGATCCAGTCCTGCCATTCGCGCAGCCACCAGACGCCACCGGCCACGACGATCGGCACCTCGCCGAGCCCCGCCTCGCGCATCGTCTCGCGCAGCGCCTTCACTCGTGGATAGGGATCCTGCGGCGCATTCGGGTCTTCGGCGTTCGACAGGCCGTTGTGGCCGCCGGCACGCCAGGGATCCTCATAGACGACGGCGCCGAGATATTCCGAAAATCGATGATAGGCACGCTTCCACAGCGCCCGAAAGGCACGCGCCGAAGAGACGATCGGATAGTAATGGACACCGTGACG
>RFIU01000215.1 GCA_003695555.1 Alphaproteobacteria bacterium | reverse complement strand
GTCCTGGGCCGCGAGGAGAGTCTGGGGAGGATCGCTGATGCGGTTCGCCTGCCGGCAGGGTCGGAAGCCGAAGAGGGGGCCTGAGCCAAAGCCCTGTTCGCCGTCTTCCCCCTTCTGCGCCGGCATCCGGACTTGAGAACGGAAGGAAGCAATGCGCCCGCAAGGACCCGCGCGATCCCGCCATCTCCGGATGCAGCGGTGAGGCGCGAAAAGGGCCCGAGAAACGAGGAGAACACCATGACCGACCGGACGCAGCAGGCTCAGGAAACCGCGGATATTGCCCGTCTCGAAATTCCGTCTCGCGACAAGCGCGCCGATCTTCAGGTGATGGACGGAACGCTCGGACCGAGTGTCATCGACGTTCGCCGCCTCTATGCCCAAACCGGCATGTTCACCTATGATCCAGGCTTCACTTCAACGGCGAGCTGCGAATCGAAGATTACCTTCATCGACGGTGACAAGGGCGAGCTGTTCTATCGCGGCTATCCGATCGAGCAGTTGGCCGAACACAGCGACTTCATGGAGGTTTCCTATCTGCTGCTGTTCGGAGAGCTTCCGACCGCCGAGCAGAAGGAACAGTTCATTCACGACATCATCTATCACACGATGGTGCACGAGCAGATCTCGCACTTCTTCCGCGGCTTCCGTCGCGACGCACACCCGATGGCGGTGATGGTCGGCGTCGTCGGTGCGCTCGCTGCCTTCTATCACGACAGCACCGACATCACCGACCCGCACCAGCGGATGGTGGCGAGCTATCGACTGATCGCCAAGATGCCGACGATCGCGGCGATGGCCTATAAATATTCGATCGGCCAGCCCTTCATCTATCCGCGCAACGACCTCTCGTATGCCGCCAATTTCCTGCACATGATGTTTGCGGTTCCCTGCGAGCCCTATGCCGTCAATCCGGTACTCGAGCGGGCGATGGATCTGATCTTCATCCTGCACGCCGATCACGAGCAGAACGCCTCTACCTCGACGGTGCGGCTCGCCGGCTCGTCGGGCGCCAACCCGTTCGCCTGCATCGCGGCCGGCTGCGCTTCGCTGTGGGGGCCGGCGCATGGCGGTGCGAACGAGGCAGCGCTCAACATGCTGACCGAGATCGGTACCGTCGATCGCATTCCCGAGTATATCGCCCGCGCCAAGGACAAGAACGACCCCTTCCGGCTGATGGGCTTCGGGCATCGCGTCTATAAGAACTACGACCCGCGCGCGAAGGTGCTGCGCAAGATGGCGCACGAGGTACTTGACGAACTGAAGGTCGATCAGCCGCTCTTCGACGTCGCCCGCGAGCTCGAGAAGATCGCGCTTGAGGACGAATATTTCGTCGAAAAGCGGCTCTATCCGAATGTCGATTTCTATTCGGGCATCATTCTGTCCGCGATGGGCTTCCCGACCTCGATGTTCACGGTGCTGTTCGCGATCGCCCGCACCGTCGGCTGGGTCGCCCAGTGGAATGAGATGATCGAGGATCCGAACCAGAAGATCGGCAGGCCGCGCCAGCTCTATACCGGCCCGACCCGACGCGACTTCGTGCCGATCGACCAGCGCGACTGAGACACCGTCTCTCGACCCGCCCTTGGCAAAGAGTACGGGGGAGAGAAACACGAAGGGGCGGTTCTCACCGCCTCTTCGCCTCAGCCGCTACGCTTGCCCTCGCACACAGGACACGCAATGCGGACCGTCCACCGATCGCGGAGGTGTGGCCGGCCGTTCACCCGCCGCGGTAGGCCGATGGCGGGTTGCCGAAGCGTTCGCGGAACCGGCGAGTAAAATGCGCATGGTCGCGAAAGCCGCAGGAATGCGCGATCTCGGTGATGCTCATATCAGCGTGTGCCGGGCTCTTCAGCAGACGCCTGGCGCGCTCGAGACGACGATCCCACAGCCAGCTCGACGGTGACGTGCCGATGCCGGCGAAAAGCCGATAGAGGGTCCGGCGCGAGACATGATTGTCACGCGCAATCCTCTCGATATCGAGATCGGGGTCGTCGAGCATCGTATCGACATACTGTTCGATGCGCGAAAGCAAGCGATGGTTCGCCGTCTGGCCGCCGGCCGGGAGCTGTCTCATCAGCTGAGAAATCATGCCGAGCAGCGCATCGAGTGCCGCATCGCCGCCCTCACGATCGAGATCCGCCTCATGCCGGATCAGGTCGCGCATGAAATGGGCGACGAGAAAGCCGGCACCGCGCTGGCCCGGAACCGTAATGGCGACCGGCAGGCGGTGTTCGATGTCGCGGCCGAAGCAGTCTTCCAGGACGCGCCATGGCAGGTGATAGGAAAGTTGCGAAACCTCGCGCTCGAAGATGAATTCGCTGGGATAGCGTGAATCGATGAAGGTGAAGTCCCCCGGACCCAGACGCGCTTCCCGCCCCGTCTGTCGCAGCGTCGCCCTGCCCGAACATTGCAGGATCATGAAGACATAGCGATCCGACGTCTCGCGCAGTCCCTCCGCCGTCTTGAGAATCCGGCTCGGCGGGATCACCAGATCGGCAACATCCAGTCGGCCGAGACGGCGTCGGGCGATGCTGCCGCCCAGTCCGTCGGCATGAATTTCGTCATCGAGGGGGCGCGTATCGAATGGACCGCAGATAGCGCGCAAGGCCGCGCCCCAGCGCTCCAGTCCTGTGATGCGCGGCGCCGCCATGGCGCCTTCGGTCCACATGCCCGCAACTCCCGTATTCGTTCCTCGCCGGCGGACGGGAACGAAGGATGCACGACTCCCCTTCAAGCTTGAAGGATACACCAAAGGCGGCAAACGTGCAAATTCACCAAAATCGGACTCAGCCGTCGCTCGCCTTCCCGCTGCCCGGTGCCGCAAATCGTGGTCGGCGTTTTTCGCGCACCGCCTGAAGACCTTCGCGAATATCGGGCAGACGGAAGCCGAGGAATTCGAGAGCGAGCGAAGTATCAAAGCTCGGACCCGCGAGCCGCAGCCAGTTGTTGAGCGCATATTTGGTGAAACGGATCGCACTGGCACTTCCGGCGGAAAGCCGACGGGCGACCTCCAGTGCGCGATCGCGCACCTCCTCATCCGCCACGGCGAGCGAGACGAGGCCCATCTCTTCCGCCTCGTCGCCACGGATGGGGGTATTGGGGTCAGCAGGTGATATTTCGCCTTCGCCATGCCGACGAGCAGCGGCCAGATGATCACGGAATGATCGCCGGCGGCGACTCCCAGCTTGACATGACCGTCAAGCAGGCGGGCCGAACGCCCCGCCACCGAAATGTCGGAGAGCAGCGCAACGGCAAGCCCTGCGCCGACCGCCACCCCCTCGATCGCCGCCACCACCGGGGTATCGCAGTCGATCAGCGCATAGACCAGATCGCGCGCCTCGCGCCAGACGCGCAGCAGGGTGGCATCGTCGGCGATCATCTCCTCGATCAGCGAGAAGTCACCGCCCGCCGAGAAGTTTCCGCCTTCACCGCGCACCAGAACGACCCGCACGGCCGGATCTTCGTCGACCATTCGCCAGACCCGAGAAAGGTCCCGGTGCATATCGGCATCCGCGGCGTTGAGACGCCCCTCTGCCGCCAGAACCATCTCCAGAATCCCGTCACCGAGATCGGAAAAGCCGAGCGACGGGAAGGCCTCACGATAATCTTCAAGAGAAATCGCCGCCGACATCGCCTTCATCCTTCCATGCCTTCATCTCCGTCTCGCCCGAACAAAAGGGAGAACAACCACGCCGATTTGGGTCGCCGGCCGCCTTTACCACCGGATCAGACACTTTCCTCTTCGGCGATCAGCAGTGTCGCCTTGCCCTTCGCGAAATTGGCGAGATCAGCACCAGTGGCGCGGAATTCGGGCGTTCGGGCCGCTGCCTCGAAGGCGGCGCGATCGGTGAAGTGCAGCTCGGCCATGAGAAAATAGCGGGGACGAGCACCCATCGGATCGCCGACGACGCGATTGACGACGATCCGCTCAATCCCCGGCACCTTCTTCACCAGCGGGGCATGCACTTCGCGATAATAGCGGTCGAATTCTTTCGGATCGTCCGGATGGTCATAGAGCACGATCAGCTTGTACATCGCCTTTCTCTCCTGATGCGTTCGTACCAGCCCTTCTCCGGCGCCAGATGCGCGAGCACGGCCACTATTCGTCGAAGGAAAGTTTCAGTTTGTCGCTCGTCGGCACCGCCTGACAGGTCAGGATGAAACCCTTCTTCACCTCCGCCTCTTCGAGGCCGTAATTGATGCCCATTTCGGCCGACCCTTCCAGGACTTTCGCCCGGCAGGTGGTGCACACCCCGCCACGACAGGAATAGGGCACTTCGAGCCCCGCCTTTTCCAACGCCTCCAGAATGGTCCCGGACCCGGGCTCATAGTCCACCCGGTGCTCAACGCCGTCGAGACGCACCTCGATCGCGGCAGTCGCCGCCCGATCGGCCTCGCGGGCATGGGTCTCGGCAAGTGTGCGGGCCGCCTCATCGCTCGTCAGAAAGCGTTCGGAATGGATTCGATCGCCAGCAAGACCCGCTTCGGCCAACGCCTCTTGCACCTCGTCGATCATCGTGCCGGGGCCGCATACCCAGGCCTCATCGATGCGCGCGACAGGCAGCAGGTGCTTCAGGATCTCGCGCACCTTCGCCCCGTCCAGCCGGCCATTGTAGAAGTCGATCTCCTGCTTCTGGCGCGAGAAGAAGGGGTGCAGCGTAAAGCGATCGAGATAGGCGTTCTTCAATGCATTGAGCTCGGAACGGAAGATCATGCTGTCGATCGTGCGATTGCCGTAGAAGAGCGTGAATCGACTCTTCGGTTCGCCCTTCAGCACGCTCTTCAGGATCGACATCACCGGCGTGATCCCCGCGCCGGCGGCAAAGGCGACATGATGACGGGCGGTGTGCGGATCAACCTCCACGGTGAAGGTGCCGACCGGCGGGAACACCTCCAGCACGTCGCCGGCGGCAAGCTTCTCATTGGCGAAGGTGGAAAATCGCCCGCCCGGCACCTTGCGCACGACGATCGCGAGCCGCCCCTCGTCGGGGGCGGTGCAGATCGAATAGGTGCGGCGGACCTCCTCACCATCGATCGTCGCCTTCAGGCCGAGATGCTGGCCCGGCTTGAAGCGATAGATTTCCCGCAGGTCATCGCTCACCTCGAAGGTGACGATCACGGCATCCGTTGCTGCCGGTTCGACAGCAGCAACCTTCAGGGGATGAAACTTGCGCATCAGGGGATCCTCCCATGCGGCGGCAAGGTGGCATGCCGCCGGTCAGTTGCGATGGTCAATGACACTTGAAATGTTCGAAGGGCTCCAGGCAGGCCCGGCACCGCATCGCCGACTTGCATGGGGTCGAGCCGAAGGCGGCCACCACCTCGGTATCCTCGCTGCCACAGCGTGGACAGGCGACCGGGCGATCGGGTGCGGCCTTGGGCACCGGTGGGGCGATGCCGTAGCGCGCGAGCTTGCGGCGGCCCTCCTCGCTGATCCACTCGGTCGTCCAGGGCGGTGATAGCTGATAGCGCACGACGGGATCCGAAATGCCAGCGCGTTCCAGCGCCTCTTCCACCAGCCGCTTGATGACATCGGTTGCCGGGCAGCCGGTGTAGGTCGGCGAGAGGATCACCTCGAAACCACCATCGGGAGCGCGCCGCACCTCTCGCAGCATGCCGAGATCGACGATCGAGACGACCGGAATTTCCGGATCCATGACACTTTCCAGCACCTCGCGGATGCGGGCTTCGTCGATGGTGTCGCTCATCGTCCCTCTCCTCATGGCTCAACCGGTTCGCTCGCCGAGCGTGCGATGCCGCGAGCGATCACCATTCAAGACCCGGATAGGCGCGCTGCAGGAACTGAAGCTCGCACAGCAGATGGCCGAGGTGTTCCGAGTGATGGCCCTCGCGCCCGCCCAGCGTCATCCGTTTGACCTCCGGAATGTCCAGGCCGCCGGAGGCTTCGAAGACCTGCTCGACCTCGGCGCGCCAGTCGGCTTCCAGCGTGCGCAGGTCGGGGGCGATTCCCTCATCCGCCAGACGTTCCTCGATCGCATCAGGGGCGAACATCTCGCCAGTAAAGCGCCACAGCCGGTCGATCGCGCGCTGCAGACGGGCATGGCTTTCCTCCGTCCCGTCACCCAGCCTTTCGATCCAGGAACGAGCGAACTTCACGTGATAGGCAATCTCGGGTCGCACCTTGCGGGCGATATCGGCGATCTCCTCGTCGCGCGACTCGCTCAAGCGCTCGACCACGGCGAGATGCTGAAGCGAGAAGAGATAATGCCGCGCGACGGTAAAGGCCCAGTCGCCATTCGGCTGCTCGACGATCAGCAGATTGCGAAAATCGAGCGCATCGCGGAAATTGGCCAGCCGGTCGGCGTCACGCCCTTCGCCCTCGATCCGCCCGGCAAGGTCGAGCCAGAGCTGTGCCTCGCCGATCAGGTCGAGCGCCAGATTGCTGACCGCCATTTCGAGTTCCAGCGCCGGCGCATGGCCGACCCATTCGCTCATCCGCTGCCCGAGCACCAGGGCGTTGTCGCCAAGATGCAGGAGATAGTCGAAGCGGTCCTGATCCAGCGTCCGCTCGACCGTGTTCGTCGCCAGCGCACCCATCACATGTTCTCCACGCCTTCGGGAATCTCATAGAAGGTCGGATGACGGTAGATCTTGCTCTTTGCAGGCTCGAAGAGCTCTTCGGCGGCATCCGGGTCGGACGCCGTGATCGCGCTCGACGGCACTGCCCAGATGCTCACCCCCTCGTTGCGGCGGGTGTAGATGTCGCGCGCCGCCTCGATTGCCATCTCGGGATCGGCGGCATGCACCGAGCCGACATGACGGTGCGAAAGCCCCTTGGCCGAGCGGATGAAGATCTCATAGAGCTGCCAGTTCTCATTCGACATGTCTCGTCTCCTCACGACGGATTGTGGTCAGGCCGCGCGCGTGCCGGCGCGCTTGGCGGCATGGGCGGCGGCCGCCTCGCGCACCCAGGCGCCTTCGTCATGGGCCGAACGCCGCGCGTCCATGCGGTCGTAGTTGCAGGGGCCATCGCCCGCGACGACCGCCCAGAATTCATCCCAGTCGATCGGGCCGGTCTCCCAGTGGCCGGTTTCCTCGTTGAACTTCAGCTCGGGGTCCGGCACCTCCAGCCCGATCGCGTGCGCCTGCGGCACGGTCGCATCGATGAAACGCTGTCGCAGCTCATCATTGGAGTAGCGCTTGATCTTCCACTTCATGCTCTGCGCCGAATGGATCGAAACACTGTCGGGCGGTCCGAACATCATCAGCGCCGGCCACCACCAGCGGTTCATCGCATCCTGCGCCATCCGCCGCTGTTCCTTCGAGCCGCGCATCAGCGCCGCCATCGCCTCGTAGCCCTGGCGCTGATGGAAACTTTCCTCCTTGCAGATCCGCTGCATCGCCCGCGCATAGGGACCGTAGGAGCAGCGGCACAGCGGGATCTGATTGGTGATCGCGGCACCATCCACCAGCCAGCCGATCGCGCCGATATCCGCCCAGGTGAGCGTCGGATAGTTGAAGATCGTCGAGTATTTGGCCTTGCCCTCGTGCAGTTGATCGACAAGCTCGTCGCGCGCAACGCCGAGAGTCTCGGCCGCCGAATAGAGATAAAGGCCATGACCCGCCTCGTCCTGTACCTTGGCAAGCAGGATCAGCTTGCGCCGGAAGGTCGGGGCGCGGGTGATCCAGTTGCCTTCGGGCAGCATCCCGACAATCTCGGAATGGGCGTGCTGACTGATCTGTCGGATCAGCGTGCGACGATAGGCTTCGGGCATCCAGTCCTTCGGCTCGATGAACTCGTCGCGGTCGATGCGTGCCTGGAATTCGGCGAGCTTTTCGGGATCTTCGACGACCTTGGCACGGGCCGCCTTGCGCTTTTCCTCCGCGCTGCGAAGATCGGTCGTATACATGGCAAATCTCCTTGCTGGAACTCGTCCCGCTGTCGCCTCAGGCCGGCTTCGGCCGGCGGTCGTCGATCCGTTGCGCCTTGCCCTGGCTGCGCTCGATGGAAAGCGGCTCTTCGACGGTGATGCGGGTGTTGATTCCGACCACCGCCTTGATCGTCTTCTTAAGTTCGCGCGATGCCGCCTCGCGCGTCTCAGCATCGGCAGATCCGCGCGCCGCTTCGACCCGGACCGTCAGATGATCGAGCCTTCCCTCGCGGGTGACGACGAGCTGGAAATGCGGCGCCAGCCGCGGATCGGCGCAGATCAGCTCCTCGATCTGCGAGGGGAAGACATTGACGCCATGAATGATCAGCATGTCATCCGAGCGGCCGAGGATCTTCTGGATCCGCCGGACACTGCGTGCCGTCCCCGGCAGCAGACGGGTGAGATCACGCGTCCGGTAGCGCACGATCGGCAATGCTTCCTTGACCAGAGAGGTGAAGACCAGCTCGCCGAGCTCGCCATCGGGCAGAACCTCGCCGGTTTCTGGATCGATGATCTCGGGATAGAACATGTCCTCCCAGACATGCAGGCCGTCCTTGGTCTCGACGCATTCCTGGGCGACTCCCGGCCCCATCACCTCGGACAGGCCGTAGATGTCCACCGCATCGATGGCGAGAGTCTCCTCGATCTCGCGGCGCATCTCCTCGGTCCAGGGCTCGGCGCCGAGGATCCCGACCTTCAGCGAGGAGGAGCGCGGGTCAAGCCCCTGACGGACGAATTCGTCGGCGAGCGCCAGCAGATAGGACGGCGTCACCATGATGATGTCGGGGCGGAAGTCGGTGATCAGCTCGACCTGTCGCTTGGTCTGGCCGCCCGACATCGGTATGACGGTGCAGCCCAGC
The DNA here is from genome assembly GCA_003695555.1 of Alphaproteobacteria bacterium. Taxonomy (GTDB): domain Bacteria; phylum Pseudomonadota; class Alphaproteobacteria; order Sphingomonadales; family Rhodothalassiaceae; genus J084. The sequence continues at coordinate 1,212 of RFIU01000215.1, read as the reverse complement.
TCCTCCGCCCCGTAGTGCGCCCCGAGTCCGCCGGTAAACAGGCCATAACCATAGGCCACATGGACGATGTCCCCGGGCTTGCCGCCGGCCGCCCGGATCGAGCGGGCAACCGCGCGCGCCCAGGTCTTCAGGTCGTTCTTCGTATAGCCCACCACCGTCGGCTTGCCGGTGGTCCCGGAAGAGGCGTGAATTCGTACGACTTGCTCACGCGGGACGGCGAACAAGCCGAAGGGATAATGTTCGCGAAGCGTATCCTTGGTCGTGAAGGGAAATTTCGCCAGATCGGCGAGATCCTTCAGATCGTCCGGATGGGCACCCACGGCATCGAAGCTCGCGCGGTAGTGCGGCACATTCTCATAGGCGTGGCGCAGACTCCACTTCAGGCGGCGCAGCTGCAGATCGGCGATCTCATCGCGCGAAGCATACTGTATCTTCTCGCCCAGCGGGTTGTCAGGCACGCCCTCGGACATCGTCGCGCTCGCCTGCTTGCGGATCATGTCCATTCCTCGCCTCTCCTCTTCATCGCACCTTTCCATGCCGTCGGTCCGAGCCTTTCTCCCGCCAAGGCTCAGACCCGTTCGATGGCGCCGGCGATCCCCTGACCGACGCCGATGCACATCGTGCACAGGGCCCGCTTCGCGCCGCGTTCCTCAAGTTCACGCATCGCGGTGAGCACGAGGCGTGCACCGCTCGCCCCCAAGGGATGGCCGAGCGCGATCGCGCCGCCGTTCGGATTGACCTGTTCGGCATCGTCCGGCAGGCCGAGCATCCGCAGTACCGCCAGCGACTGCGCGGCGAAGGCCTCGTTCAGCTCGATCACGTCGAAATCGCCGATACCGAGGCCGAGACGCATCATCAGCTTCTCCGACGCCGGCGCCGGGCCGATCCCCATGATCCGCGGCTCGACACCGGCCACCGCCCCGCCCAGCACGCGTGCGACCGGGTTCAGGCTGTATTCCTTGACGGCCCTCTCACTCGCCAGCAGGAGCGCTACGCTGCCGTCATTGACACCGGAGGCATTGCCGGCGGTCACCGTGCCGTTCTTGCGGAAAGGGGTCGGCAGCCGGGCGAGCTTTTCCAGCGTCGTGTCGGGGCGCGGATGCTCGTCGCGATCGACGATGACGGGTTCGCCCTTGCGTTGCGGCACCGTGACCGGAACGATTTCCTTCGCCAGCCGCCCGCTTTCCATCGCGGCCGCGGTCCGCTCTTGCG
>RFIU01000019.1 GCA_003695555.1 Alphaproteobacteria bacterium | reverse complement strand
CCGTTCACCATTGCGGCAGTCGCCGCCGCCAGTTGCAGCGGCGTCACCGCGATGCCATGACCGAAGGCGGCGGTCATCGCATTCACCTCGCGCCAGCGTTCGGGGTGAAGCGGCCGTCCCCGCTCGGGCAGTTCGATCACCGGCGGGCGAAAGAAGCCGAGACGCTCGAAGAAGGCGCGCTGTCGATCGAGACCGAGGTCGAGAGCAATCTTGGCGAAGGCGATGTTCGAGGAATAGATGTAGGCTTCCGGTACGCTCAGCACCCGGCGCTTCGGGTGATCGTCATGGATCGTATAGCCCCCGGCCACCGGGATCGGTTTGCGCGCATCATATCTGCTGTCCAGACGCACCACGCCGGCATCGAGCGCGGCGGCGAGCGTAAAGGTCTTGAAGGTCGAGCCGAGTTCATAGACCCCCTGGCTTACCCGGTTGAAGCGGGCGGCCGTCGGAGCGTCGGCGGCATGGTCGGGATCGAAGTCGGGCAATGAGACGAGGGCGAGAAGCTCGCCGGTATTCACATCCATCACCACACCCGCCGCGCCGAGTGCCGAGAAATGGGCCATCGCGCGGCGCAGCTCGTCACGCAGTGCCTGCTGAACGCGCAGATCGACGGAAAGCCGCAGCGCACCCGATGACCCCGGCGAAGGCTTGCGCAGACGCTCGTCGAAGGCCCGCTCGACGCCCATCAGGCCGCGGCCGTCCGAATCGACGAAACCGACGAGATGGGCAGCCAGTCGGCCTTGCGGATAGGTCCGGTGCTCTTCGCGCTTGAAGGCAAGTCCGGGAATGCCGAGCGCATTCACCCGCCACACTTCATCAGGCGTCAAGTGCCGCTTGATCCAGACGAAACGCCGCCCGGATTCAAGGCGCGCACGGATCAGCCCTTCCGAAACGTCCGTCAGTACCGCTGACAGACGATGCGCCACCCGCGCCGGGTCATCGCGCAGTCGATGCGGATCGGCATAGAGCGAGCGAACCGGCAGGTTGACGGCAAGCAGGCGACCGGCGCGATCGACGATCGCGGCACGTTCGGCACGCGAGGCATCTTCGGGTGCAGCGGCGAGCAGCCGGCTCGAAGCATCCGCCAACGCCCGGCCGCCTTCATCACATGCCGACGCCAGGCTCAATGTCCGCAGGGCAAGGACGGCAAAACCTGCAAAGAAGAGCACCAACAGAAAAACGAGGCGCTGGCGCACCAGAGCAAGCCGGTGCGCCATGCTGCCTTCCATTCGCCGCGACACCCGAGGAGCGAGCTGCGTCATCGCCTCACCTCCCCCGGCTGCGGACCGGCGCGCGAGCGAAAGGCCGAGGCCGCATCGGCCGCACCCTCATCACGGGCCAGTCGCGGGTTGCGTCGCATCGGAATGCGACCGGGATCATCCAGAAGCTGTGCCGGTCGCGGACGCCTGAGATCGAGATAGCGTTCAGCGCGGGCCTCGATCACGTCGGGATTGCTCAGATAGGCCCATTCGGCTTCCAATACCCGGATTGCCGTGCGCTCGCGCAGGATCTTCGATTCCAGTTCGGCAATCGCAGCGCGCTTTCCCTCGATCCGCTGATCGAGCCAGTAGAGACCGACGGCGGCCGAGAAGAGAACAAGGAACAGAATACCATTGATCAGGCGCTTCATGACCCGAACTCCTCATCGATGGGGCCGTCGCCCTCGTCATGGGCCGGGGCGTCAAGGCGCTCGGCAAAGCGCAGTCGCGCCGAACGCGCACGCGGATTGGCGGCGATCTCTTCGGCGCCGGGGCGGACCGCCCCAGATTTCAGCAGTCGGAAGCTCGGCGCCGGCGGCGCGATCAGCTGCGGCCGGTGGCGTGAGGCGCCGGCGATACGCCCGGCCCGTTCGGCCAGAAAGCGCTTGACGATGCGATCCTCGAGCGAATGGAAGCTGACCACCGCCAGCCGACCGCCGGCGCGAAGCGCACGTTCGGCCGCGACAAGGCCACGGCGCAATTGTCCGAGCTCGTCGTTTACCGCCATGCGCAGCGCCTGAAAGGTCCGCGTCGCCGGATGGATCCGCCCATGGCGACGGGCCGGCGGCAGCGCACCGGCAACAAGCTCGGCGAGCGCGCGGGTCGTCAGGATCGGGGCGTTCGCACGGGCACGCACGATCGCACGGGCGATGCGCCCGGCCGCCGGCTCTTCCCCGTATCGGCGGATCAGACGGGCAAGTCGCGCCTCGTCCCATTCATTGACGATCTCGGCCGCACTCATCGCCGCGTCCCTTCCCATCCGCATGTCGAGCGGGCCCTCATGGCGAAAGGAGAATCCGCGCGCCGCCTCGTCGAGCTGAAAGGAGGAAACGCCGAGATCGAAGACCACCGCATCGACCGGCAACAGATCCCGCTCGGCAAGCTCTTCGTAAAGACGCGCGAAGGACGACTCGACCAGCCGGAGTCGCTCTCCCCACCCTTCCCGCTCCCGCATTTCCCGGCCGCGGGCGATGGCCTGCGGGTCGCGATCGAAGGCGATGACATCGGCCCCGGCCTCAAGAAGGGCGCGGGCATAGCCGCCACCGCCGAAGGTGGCATCGACGATGCGATGACCCGGCGCCAGGGCAAGAGCCGAGAGCACCTCTTGGAGAAGAACGGGAATATGGCCGGACGGCCCAATGGCCGGTGGCCTCGCACGAGCATCTCCATCATCCTTACCGCCATTTCCGTCATGCATGTCACCGGACCGCCCTTCATGCCCCATCGCCTGCGGCCGCTTCCGGATGCCTCGGCGCCTGCCGACCCAGCGCCCCGAGTCGCGCCGCCGCACTGCGGGCACGCGCCCGTTGCTCGTCGCGATAGCGCTCCCAGGCCTCGGGCGACCAGATCAGGAACTTTTCGCCCACCCCGACGAAAACCGCCGCATCATCGATGCCGGCGAATTCAAGCAGCGATTGCGGCAGCAGGATGCGGCCTTCCGAATCGAAGGGCAGATCGAACGCCGCCCCCAGAATTGCCGCGGCGAGCGCTTCCTTTTCGTCATCGAAGGCGCCGAAGTCGCTCGTCAGTCGGTCGGAAAGCGCATCAATGTATTCGCGCGCGCTCGCCTCCAGACAGGGCAGCTTGAAGGATTCATAGACGACGATACCCGGCCAGGCGCTTTCGGCCAGGGCGGTGCGGAAACGGGCAGGCACCGATACGCGACCCTTGCGATCGACCTTGTTGGTGTAATTGGCAATGAACCGCATGGCCTGCCTTCGCCCTCACCCCGGATCATCCGGCCGTTTCCTCCGTACCGCGAGGCGGCTCCTGTTCGACGGGGATTTCGCCACGCGTTCCACCCGATGATCGCCCTGCCTTCTTTCCGGCGGCTGCTGCGGGGATCCCCAACAAGAGGAACATTCCGTCCGGTTGATGTCCGAGCATGGGCGACCATGGGTTCTTATGGGATATCATGGGAAAAACTGGTGTGCAATGGCAAGAGACGGAAATTTCGGGGATTTTTCGCTTTTCGACGCTCCATTTCCTAACAAATCCTTAATGCCGCCTCACGATATGTCGCCAAATTGGATGAATGTTGCGGAACAGGGATGGAAACGTGCTTCCGCCGCTTGTTTCGCCCTTTCAGGTGGACCGGCGATGCCGCGCATCGGGTTTCGCCCGTCATGCTGGTTCGAGCGGATCGCCCGCATGCGGGAAAAAGCGATAGGCTGAGGACAGGGGGTGAGAAGGGGACGGAAAGACGGGGGGAACCAGAGGGCGTGTAAGCCGGGTTCTGTCCCTTTCGGACCGCGCGTCGAGAGACGACGGCGCGAAAGGGGGCGACCATTCCTCTGGGACGACCGTTGCCGGCCGCCTCAAGCGATCAACCCGGACGGCGATCCGGAGACGGATCATGCGCCGTCCCTATTCGATCTTGCTCCCGGTGGGGTTTGCCATGCCCGATCCGTTGCCGGACCGGCGGTGCGCTCTTACCGCACCCTTTCACCCTTGCCGCACTCGCCTCTCGCGAAAAGAGGCAAGCGGGCGGTCTGCTCTCTGTGGCACTTTCCCTGGAGTCGCCTCCGCCGGGCGTTACCCGGCACCGTGTCTCCGTGGAGCCCGGACTTTCCTCCCGCCGGAAGGAAGATGCCCTCAGGCTCTCCTCCGGCCAGCGGCCGCCCGGCCCTCTGGTTCCGAGTGATATGTGGCCGCATGGGCGCGGCAAATCAAGCCGCATGTCGGGAAGGCGTGCCCGTGTCTTAGCCTGCGAGAATCTCCATGAAGGCTTGTCGCGCGCGCAAGTGGCGGCTATCAACGCGGGGAAGAGCGCAATCGTCAGGAGCTGACGCGTGATCCCGAAAACTCCCGCCACCGATCGGCCGCCTTCCGTTTCCGGCCAAGAAGCACGCCGCTTGTCTTTTGCCGTCCTCGTCGTCGTTCTCGCCAGCATGGCCCTGGCCGGTTGCGGCTGGTTCTCTAAGAAGAAGGAAGACCCGATCTTCGCCAACACGCCCTCAGGGCCGAAGACGGAACAGCTGCTAAAGCAGGTGCCGAAAGGGCTGACCCCCGATCGTGAAAACGTCCGTCACACGCGCACGCCCTTGCTGCCGCCAGAAGCGCGAGCGGCGACGGAGCCCTCAGACAAAAACGACTGAGCGGAACCGGATGGCATCATCGGCAGCTTGGCTGCAGGTGGTCTGTCAGCTCGATTCTTCTTCATCGTCCTGCGCAATGAGACGGCCGGCGCGTGCCAGCGCCAGAAGATCGCGAACGGCGCGGGCGACATGGCGCGATATCGATTCCCCGGTAAGATCGACGGGCTGATCGAGAAGCGCGCGCAGATACCATTGATCGAGCAGCAGCACATCGAACCGCCGCGCTGCCAGCTGCGGGTCGGCATCAGGAAAGTGTCCCGCCGCGATCGCACGGGAGAAGACCTGCACCAGGGCATCTTCCAGCCGATCGACGCCCTCTTCGAAGAACAGGGTGGCAAGCCGCGGCTCACGCGGAGCCGCTTCGATCAGGCGGCGCACCATGCCGACCGCTTCCGGCGAAAAAACCAGTCGCATGATACGTTCGCCGATTTCCTGCAGGGTAACCTTGAAATCATGGCCAACGGCGATATCAAGCGGGCTTTCCGGGAAATACGCCGCCAGGCGCTGGGCGATTACCGCCCGATAAAGCCGTTCCTTGCTGTTGAAATGGGCATAGACGGTCTGTTTCGAAACCCCTGCGCGACGCGCGATCCGGTCCATGCTGGTGCGATCGGGACCGTCCGCAAGGAACAGCTCGGAAGCCGCCTTCAGGATCGCCTGACGCTTTTCCGGGTCGGGCCCGCGTCCGGCCGCTGACGAGGAACAGCAAATCAGTTCCTCCAGCTCGGCCCGCCAGTTGCGTCGCCACTGCTTCATGCCGCTCCTCATCCGCCTGACATTTTCCTCGCCCCGGGCTTTGCGGTCTGTCGCATCATCCCGGCGTAAATGCGCGTCGATTCCTTACCCGTCCGGCAATCCGGTTTCCTTGATCCTTCGCCCCATCCCGATCGCGCATCACATGCCGTCGCTTTCTCGGCACCACCCATTTGCCCCCTCGGAATCGCCGTCCCGTCATGCCCCCGAACAGCCTCGCTCATCCCGCCAGCTCCCCCTCCTTCCTTCAAGGAAACCCTCCTCTTCCGGCTTCGCCTTCCGCCGCCCCTGCCGGCACCCTCTTTCTTCGATCCTCCCGGTGCCCCCTTCAGATGCTCTCGTTCTTTGTCCCTTCCGGCGCTTTGTTCCGGCGCTTTGTTCCGGCGCTTTGTTCCGGCGCTTTGTTCCGGCGCTCTCTTCCGGTGCTCTCTTCCGGTGCTCTCTTCCGGTGCTCTCGCCCGTTGTTGTCTTCCGGTGCCCCCTTCCTGCATTTTTCGTATGGCTATCCTGTGGATTTTTTGCCTGGACTGGACGGTCCAGTCTGGTATAAGGCAGATCATGTCGGCTGACAAGCCCGACAGACGAAAGCCTGAACAAGCCCTTGGCATGAGAATCGATCAATGCGGGCTCGTCTTCGGACATCGGCGGCGATCGCCCATGCGAATGGTGGGGCGGGAATTCCGGAAATACAAAAGAAGAGAGGCGGTCCGTGTCACGACAGCAAACGATGGCCGGCTTGCGGGAAAACAGCCACCTGTCCTTGAACGGCGGCAGGACCAACCTGCCCGGTCGGCGATGGCGGAGGCTGGCGATGTTCGCCGGACTCGTCTTGGTCGCCGCAACCGTCGGCTGCTCGCCGGGGGACAAAGAGGCGGCGCGTGAGCCTGCCGATGACCCGGATCAGGCCAGGCCGATGCCGGTGGCGGCGATCGTCGTTCACTATCAGAATTCCTATCGTGTCCGGGTCGGCTATACGGGCAGGATTCACGCACCACGGCGCGGCTCGCTCGGCTTCGAACGAAGCGGCCGTCTGGCCCGCATCATGGTCCGCGAAGGCGATCGCGTGGCGGCCGGCGCCGTCCTTGCCGAACTGGACACCGCCCGTCTCGATGCCCAGCTGGCCGAGCTGAAGGCCCAGCATCATGAGGCCGAGGCCGATCTGAAGCTGGCGAAACGCACCTATCGCCGTCTTGCCGTCCTGCATCGTGACGGCCACGTGTCGAGCCAGCGCCTAGACGAGGCCGAAGCACGGCGCGAAGCCGCGGCTGCGCGCGTCGCCCGGCTTGCCGCCTCGATAGACCGGCTTGATGTCGAACTGGCCAAGTCCCGTCTGCTCGCTCCCTTCGAGGCCGTGGTCACGCGCCGGATTGCCGATGAAGGCACCGTACTTGCCGCCGGCGCGCCGGTCATCGAGGTGATCGAGAGCGCGCGTCCGGCGGAAGCAAAGATCGGTCTGCCACTGCACTTCGCCGAGCGACTGAAGACGGGCGAACGCTATCCCGTGAGGCTGGAGGATGGCCGCACCGTCGAAGCGCGACTGGCCGGCCTGGTCCCCTCGCTTGCGGGACGCGCGCGCACCCTGCTGGCCCGCCTCGAACTGCCGGACGGCTCCGGCGCGATCGATGGATCGCTCGCCATTCTGTCCCTTGAGGATGTCGTGGCCCAGCGCGGCTTCTGGCTGCCGGTCGATGCCTTGACCGCAGACCTGCGCGGCCTCTGGCGGGTCTATAAGGTGATCCCTTCTGCCGGTGCCAGGGAACCTGCGCGGGTCGCCTTCGAAAACGTCCAGATCCTGCATACCGACGGCAGGCGTGCTTATGTTACCGGCACCCTGGACGAAGGCGATGCCGTTATCGCCGGCGGACTGACCCGGGTCGTGCCCGGCATGGCGGTCGAGATCGTGGAACGTCGCGCGTCCGACGGCGCCCGGCGTCAGACGGGATCGGCGTCATGATCGGCCTCTATCGCTATCCGCGGCTCATCATTCTGCTGCTGCTGCTGATCCTGGTGGCGGGCAGTGCGGCGATCTCGACGATGCCGCGGCTCGAAGACCCGCACATGAAGAACCGTGTCGTCTTCGTCATCACGCCCTACCCCGGCGCCGACGCGGCGCGGGTCGAGGCGCTGGTCAGCGAGCCGATTGAACGCAAGCTGCGCGAGGTGGCGGAAGTCAAGGAGATCAACGCGATCTCGCGGCTCGGTCTGTCCTTCATCACCATCGAGATGAAGGACGAGGTGGAAAACGTCGCCGAGGTTGCCTCACGATTGCGCGACAAGCTCGGCGAGGTGACCGTGCTGCCGGAAGGTGCCGGCCCGCCGAAATTCGACGACAAGCGGCTCTATGCCTTCACCAGCATCATGGCGCTCGGATGGTTCGGCGACGAGGCGCCGAACTACGCCATTCTCGGCCGCTACGCGAAGGAGCTTCGCACCCGCCTCGCCAATGTCGATGGCACCGACTTCGTGCGCATCTTCGGTCTGCCCGACGAAGAGATCGAGGTGATCTTCGATGCCGATCGGCTGGCAATGATGGGCCTCGACCTCACACAGGCCGCCGCCCGCCTGAAGGCGGCCGACACCCGCAATGCCGTCGGCCTGCTGGAAGGCAGGGGCCACCGTTTCGTCCTCAATGTCGAGGGACAATTCACCGATCTCGACCGGATCCGGGCCGTTCCCGTCGGCATCGATCCGGCGAGCGGCCGGCAGGTTACGGTCGGCGATATCGCCGAGGTCCATCGCACCCATCATGACCCACCCGCCTCGCTGGCGCTGGTCGATGGCCGACCGGCAGTGGTGATCGCCGCGCGGATGCTGACCGATCAGCGGATCGACGAATGGATGCAGCGGATAGAGGCGCTGCGTGCCGAATTCGCACCCCGCCTGCCCCACATGGTTCACCTCGACGTGATCTTCGATCAGGCGCGCTATACCAGCCGGCGCCTGTCGAACCTGATGGAAAACCTCGTCTACAGCGCTTTGATCGTCTTTTCCGTCCTGCTCGTCACCCTTGGCTGGAGGGCAAGTCTGATCGCCGGCTCGATCCTGCCGCTCGCCGCTCTTGCGAGCCTTGCGCTGCTTGATGCGATGGGCTTCGCCATCGAGCAGATGGTGATCACCGGCATGATCATCGCGCTTGGCATCATGGTGGACAATGCGATCGTGGTGACCGACGAGGTGCAGGCGCGACTGCTCAAGGGCGAACGGCGTTCGGTGGCCGT
>RFIU01000214.1 GCA_003695555.1 Alphaproteobacteria bacterium | reverse complement strand
GACGAGATCCGGGCGCTGCTCGAAGATGCGCCCTGGCCCGCCCGCAATCCGGCGCGCAACATCGCCGACCTGAAGGCGCAGCTTGCCGCCTGCGAGCGGGGTACGAGCGAGATGCGACGGCTCTGCGAGCGCTACGGCCGCACCATGATCGACGCCTATATGCGCCATATCGCCGAGAATGCCGAACGCGCCGTCCGCCGCCTGCTGACGAGACTGAAGGACGGGCACTGGCGCTATGAGATGGATTGCGGCGCGGTGATCGAAGTGGCTGTCCGGCTCAGCGCAGACCGTCGCTCGGCAGTCGTCGATCTGACCGGCTGCAGCGACCGCCACCCCGGCAATTTCAACGCCCCGCGCGCGGTCTCACGCGCGGCCGTGCTCTATGTCCTGCGGGCGCTGGTCGGTGAGGACATCCCGCTCAATGACGGCTGTCTGAAACCGATCGAGATTCTCCTTCGCCCCGGCTCGCTGCTCGACCCGCCGGCAGGTGCTGCGGTGGTCGCCGGCAATGTCGAAACCAGCCAGGCGCTCACCAATGCCCTGCTGCTGGCACTCGGCGCCGAGGCCGCAAGTCAGGGAACGATGAACAATCTCAGCTTCGGCAACGCCCGTCATCAGTATTACGAGACGATCTGCGGCGGCACCGGCGCCGGTCCCGGCTTCAACGGGGCGGATGCGATACAGAGCCACATGACCAATTCCCGCCTCACCGATGTCGAGATTCTCGAAACCCGCCACCCGGTGCGCGTCACCCGCTTCGGCGTGCGACGGGCGAGCGGCGGCGCAGGACGCTGGCGAGGCGGAGATGGGGCGATCCGCGAACTGCTATTCCTGGAGGAGATGGACGCGCAGATCCTCTCCGGCCATCGCCACACCGGCCCGCCGGGGCTGGCCGGCGGCGGGCCCGGCCGGCCGGGACGCAATCTCGTGATCCGGGCCGAGGGGGGCAAGGAAGAGCTTGAAGCATCTGCTTCCACCCGCATGGCCGTCGGAGACCGATTGCGGATTGAAACGCCCGGAGGCGGCGGATACGGCCCGCCCGATCGCGACGAAGACTCTGGCGCAAACGCCGGCGACTGACCGGAACCGGCGGGTTCTGCCGGACGCCTTGCGCATCGGCTTCGAACCTTTCCCGCCACATGCTAGAAGACCCTTTCCGGCCAAGGGAGAGGGTTGGATGAATGAATGACGAGAAGACGACGGCGAAGAACGATCCATCCATCCAGAATGTGGCGGATGCATCAGCAATGGTGCCGACGATCGATTTCGATCCCGAACGCCTGCTTGCGCCATCGATGGCGGCGCTGATCGGCGAAGCCTGCCGGGAGCACGGGCCGAAGCCCGCCTATTCCTGCATCCTGCCGAACGGCTGGCATGCGAGTCTGGGCTTCGCCGAGATCGACGCGCTGAGCGATGCGATCGCCTTCTTCCTTCGCGAGGAACTCGGCCTCGAACAGGGCGAGGTGGTCGCCGTCATGGCGCCCAACTGCCTCGGCTATCCGATCGCCGCCTATGGCGCGATGAAGGCGGGTCTTGTGCTGACCGGCATCAATCCGCTCTATACGCCGCGCGAGGCGGCCCATCAGCTTGCCGATGCGCGCGCCGGGACGCTGTTCGTCATCGACCTGTTCGCCGACCGGCTGGAGAAATCTCTTTCCGGCACCGATGTTCGTCATCTCATCCGTCTGTCGGTCACCGACTTCTTCCCCTGGTGGAAACGCCGTTTGGTCGAAGCGAGGCTTCGGCGAGAAGGGCGTCTTGCCCCCCTGCCCCGGCCCGCAATTTCGCTCGCGCGGGCGATCGAGCTTGGCAGACGCCGGGGACGCGGGCGAGACAGTGCGGTGCTGCGCCGCGGCCGCCGGCTCGACGATGTCGCGATCTTCCAGTACACCGGGGGCACCACCGGCCGCTCGAAGGGCGCCGAGATCACCGAATACAACCTGCTCGCCAATATCACCCAGCAGGACCTGTTCACCGGAGAGACGCTGCGCGCGCAGGCCGGTGCGATGGAAACCAGCCTGCTGGTTCTGCCGCTCTATCACGTCTATGCGCTGGCGATCGGCGCGATGCATGCGATGCGCGCCGGCACGCATCTCGTGCTGGTGCCGAACCCGCGGCCACTGTCCAATCTGAAGCCCGCCTTCGAGACATTCGAGATCACCGTCCTGCCCGGTGTCAGCAGCCTGTTTCAGGGCCTGCTCGCCGAGGACTGGTTCGTGCGTTCGCCGCCAGCAAGCCTGAAGCTGTGCTTTTCCGGCGCTGCTCCCTTGAGCGAAAGCGTCCGCCGCCGCTGGCGCGAGGTGACGGGCTGCGAGATCCACGAAGGCTATGGCCTGACCGAGGGCACCTGCATCGTCACGTCCTCGCCGCTTGACGAGCGAACGAAGCCCGGCACCGTCGGCATGCCCTTGCCCGGCACCCGGATCCGCATCGTCGATGAAGCAGGCCGCGACCTGCCGACGGGTCAGGCGGGCGAGATTCTCGTGCAGGGTCCGCAGGTGATGCGCGCCTATCGCAATCGCCCGGAAGAAACGCGGACCGCATTGAAGGACGGATGGCTGCACACCGGCGACATCGGCTATCTCGACGAGGACGGCTTTCTGACCATCGTCGATCGCAAGAAGGACATGATCATCGTCTCGGGCTTCAATGTCTATCCGGCCGAGATTGAAGCGGTGCTGGCCGAACATCCCGGCGTGCGCGAGGTGGCGGTGGTCGGCGCACCGGATGAACGCAGCGGCGAAGCCCCCTGGGCCTTCATCGTCGCGAATGACCCGACACCGACGGAGGAGGAACTGCGTGCGCATGTGGCGGAACGGTTGACCAATTACAAGCGGGTACGCCGTATCGTCTTCATGGACGAACTGCCGAAATCGCCGGTCGGCAAGATCCTGCGCCGGACCCTGCGCGAGCGGGCGCGTGAATTGGCGATTGGCGGGAAGAGCGAACAAGGCGGCTGATGCGGACTGAAGGAAAGGGATGAGAAGAGGAACAGGGCAATGGTGGATTCGACCGGGTCCGGCGATCCAGCGGAAACGACGATCCGCTATCTCCAGCAGGGTTCTGCGGTGCTACGCGGCGTGCTTTCCCCCGACTGGATCGCACGCGGCCGCGAGGCCGTCGATCGCCTGATCGGCGATGTCAGCCCGCTCGGCTATGTCCAGCGTCAGGGGGAAGGAGATTTCGTCAATGACTTCTGGACCTGGCGACGCGACGAGGATATTCGCGCGCTCGTCTTCGATTCGCCGCTCGCCGATATCGCCGCCGGAATGCTCGGCAGCCGTGAGGTGCGGGTCTTCTATGACCAGCTTCTGGTCAAAGAGCCCGGCTGTCGGTCGGAAACGCCCTGGCATCAGGATGTTCCCTACTGGCCGATCACGGGCAGCCAGATCCTGAGCATATGGATCCCGTTCGATGCGGCGACCCCTGAGACGGGCGTCGTCGAATACATCGCCGGTTCGCATCTTTGGGGGCGGATGTATGCGCCGCAGACCTTCGCGAAGACCGACAAGGGGTTCGATGACATCTATGCGAAAAGCGGCATGCCGCCAGCACCGGACTTCGAGAAAATGCGCGAGCGTTTCGAGATCATCACCTGGAACGTCCAACCCGGTGATGTCATCGTCCATCACGGTCTGGCCCTGCATCATGCACCGGGCAACAGCCGGCTCGACCGCACGCGCCGGGCGCTCGCCATCCGCTACACGGGAACGGACGTGCGCTGGGACCCGCGTCCTGCCACCTTCATCCACCAGCCGAAGGTGGCCGAATACATCAAGGGGCTCGTGCCGGAGGCCGGTGCACCGCTCGATGCGCCGCTCTTCCCGCTCTGTCGCTCCTGAAGAGGTCTAGAGCAGCAGAAATTTCAGCCCCGCAAGCAGCAGGGCAGCGACCAGCACCCACACCACCCCCGGCGGGGCGAGTCGCCGGGTTGCAAGTTCGGCGCCGATCGCGCCTCCACCGATTACCGCCAGGGCGAAGAAAGGAGTTG
>RFIU01000018.1 GCA_003695555.1 Alphaproteobacteria bacterium | reverse complement strand
TCGGAGAACCGGCCCGAGTGGCTGATCGCCGATTTCGCGATCATGGCCGCGGGCGGCATCACCGTTCCCGCCTATACGACGAACACGACGCGCGACCATCAGCACATCGTCGAGAACAGCGGCGCGAAGGGCGCGATCGTCTCGACCCGCCGGCTCGCCCGCGCCTTTCTGCCGGCCGCCCATCAGTCGGATGCAATGGAATTCGTCATCACGATGGAGGATCCGGCGGTCCATCAGTCGATCAACGCCCGCCTCATCGACTGGGACGAGGCGCTGGCGGCCGAATCGGCGGACCTTGCCGAAATCGAGGAGCGTGCCGAGACGCTCTCGCGCGAGGATACCGCCTGCCTGATCTATACCTCGGGCACCGGGGGGGCGCCGAAGGGGGTGATGCTCTCGCATGGCGCCATTCTTGCCAATTGCGAGGATGCCCATGACGTGCTGGCCGAAATCGGCCTCAAGGGCCATCGCTTCCTGTCCTTCCTGCCGCTCTCGCACGCCTATGAGCATACCGCAGGCCAGATGCTGCCGGTCTCGCTCGGCGCCGAGATCTGGTACGCGGAGGGCATCGACCGGCTTGCCGTCAACATGGAGGAGGCGCACCCGACGATCATGGTGGTGGTGCCGCGCCTGTTCGAAATGCTGCGTCAGAGGGTCAGCCGCCAGCTGCTGCGCGCCGGCGGTCGCCGCGCCGAGCTGTTCGAGAAGGCGATACGCCTCGGCGTGCGGCGGTTTCATGACCCGTCATCTCTCGGCTTTCTCGAGCGGCTCGAGGATCTCGCCCTCGACCGGCTGGTGCGCGCCAGGGTGCGCAAGCGCTTCGGCGGCCGTATCAAGGCGCTGGTGTCGGGCGGGGCGCCGCTCAACCCGGAGGTCGGCGAGTTCTTCGTCGCCCTCGGCCTGCCGCTGCTCCAGGGCTATGGCCAGACGGAATCAGCGCCGATCATTTCGGTCAACCGGCCGAGGAACCCCAAGATCCACACCGTCGGCCCGCCCTTGAAGAGCGTCGAGGTCCGCATCGCCGAGGACGGCGAGATCCTGGTGCGCGGCGAGCTCGTCATGCAGGGCTACTGGCATGACGAGGCCGCGACCGCCCGGGCGCTGGAAGGCGGCTGGCTGCATACCGGCGACATCGGCGAGATCGACGAGGACGGTCACCTCGTCATCACCGATCGCAAGAAAGACATCATCGTCCTAGACAAGGGCGAGAACATCTCGCCGCAGCGGGTCGAGGGCATGCTGGCATTGGAGCCCGAGATCGCCCAAGCGATGGTCTATGGTGACGCGAAGCCCTATCTCGTCGGGCTGATCGTCCCGGATGCCGAATGGGTGGCAGAATGGGCGCGCGCCCATGGCAAGCCGCGTTCGCTCGAGACGCTGACCGAAGACGCGGATCTGCGTGCCGCGATCGATGCGGCGGTCGGGCGGGTCAATGAACGACTGTCGAATCTCGAAAAGGTGCGCCGCTTCGCGGTGCTCGCCGAACCCTTCACGATCGAAAACGAGATGATGACCCCAACGATGAAGGTCCGCCGCCACAAGATCATCGCGCGTTATCGCGACCTCATCGAAAGTCTCTATGGCGGTGGCGCGAAGGAGGGTGGCAAACTGTCCCGAGCCGGCGCCAGCGGTTCGTCCGGCACCGGGGCATCGCAAGACGGGCAATGAGGGAGGGTCATCATGATATCTTTTGCAATCCGCGCACGGCGGCCGTTTGCCGGCCGGTGGCGGGCGGCGGCAGGGCTGATGCTGCTCGTCGCCTTTGTCGGCGTGCGGGGGGGTGGCGCTCAGGCGCAGCAGAACGAGATGGCCGACGTCGAGGTGAAGGCGGTTCCCGTTCAGGGGCAAGTCCATGTGCTCTTCGGACGCGGCGGCAATATCGGCGTCTTCGCCGGGCCGGAAGCGGTGATCCTGATCGACGATCAGTTCGCCCCGCTGACCCCCAAGATCGAGGCCGCCGTGAAGACGATCTCGGACCGGCCGATCCGCTTCGTCCTCAACACCCACTGGCACGGCGATCATACCGGCGGCAATGAGCACTTCGGCAAGGCCGGGGCGGTGATCGTCGCGCAGGACAATGTCTATCGCCGCCTTTCCACCGATCAGTTCATGAAGGCTTTCGATCGGCATGTGCCGGCCGCCCCGCGCGATGCGCTGCCCCTCGTCACCTTCAATGACGAGGTCGCCTTTCATCTGAACGGCGAGGAGGTGCGCGCCTGGCACATTCCCCATGCCCATACCGATGGCGACGTCATCGTTCATTTCACGAAGAGCGACGTGCTGCACATGGGCGACATCATGTTCAACGGCTTCTATCCCTTCATCGACCTCGGCTCGGGCGGCAATCTCGCCGGAATGATCGCCGGCGTCGAGAAGGCGCTCGCGATCGCCGGGCCGAAGACGCGGATCATTCCCGGCCATGGTCCGCTGACCGACCGCAAGGGCCTCACGGCCTATCGCGACATGCTGGTCGCCGCGCGCGACCGGGTGCGTGCGCTGATCGCCCGGGGTGAAAGTCGCGAAGAGGTGATCGCCGCCCGCCCGATGGCCGACTATGACACGACCTGGGGCAAGCGCTTCATCAAGCCGGAACAGTTCCTCGGCTTCGTCTACGACAGCCTGAAACCTGCGCAGGGCGGGAACTGAAGGGTGGAGAGGTCGTCTCGCAAAGTGGGGGGTCTCCGGTCGCAAGGGTCCGGCCGGCTCTGCAATACGCTGAAAGCCTGTTGCGTCAGAATGAGTTAAAGAATTGTTAATGAATTTCCGCCATACTTACAGTCGAGGAAGGGGAAGAGTTTTTCTTGACCTTCCATTTCATTGTGGGCACTATGGTCCCATGTTGGTTCAAGCCATCGGTTGAGAATTCACCCCCCCCTTTCCGATGAGCTCAGTAAGAAAGAATGACATCATGATGTATCGCAAGACCGCAGGCGGAGATATCTAGAACACGGTCATTCGGCTTTGAGCGGCTGAAGAGTCCCTTGCCATGTCCCCTGCTGCGGTATTTCCCTGGGGGAGGGGTGTTGATTTTGTCGTTTCATGCAGGCCTCGTGGGCATTGCGGTTCCCGCATTGCTTGGCGGTGGGCTGTGCTTTGAACGGGGCTTGGCGGTGGGCTGTGCTTTGAACGGGGCGGGCTCAGACGCATCGGCCACTCTCTATGCTTCAGCATGGCCAAATGGTGGCGGCATGAAGGGTGGCTTCTCTTTTTCTACGCGATCATCTTCCTCCTGTTCACCTCCTATTATTTCCTCATCTGGAACGGTCCCGGTGGGGGCGTGATGGGCTATCTATCTTTCCACTTGGACAAAAGACCGGAAGAGCTTCATGAAGCGCTCGTTTCGCGGCTTCCTCTCATGACGGCCGCGTTTCTCGGCACGGCGGGCTGGATCGTGAATGCATACAATGCTCGTCGTCAGTCGCGTATCGGCGTGATCATGGATCACGTCGCCCATACGCGGGCGAACGAAATCTATCAGTATCATAAATACAATGTCTGGGCCCGCTACCCGGGAAGTTCTGGAAAGGTGGAGCCGGAAGATGTTCCCCGCCTCAGATCGGAAAGAAAGAAGATGCGTCCAACCGGGCGGAATGGCTTCGGTTCGATCGATGACGTGCCGGTTCTCGAATCGATCTTCCATATTCTTAATTTTCTGGAAGGTGTTTGCGGCGCGATCAGCGACGGTAAGGCGGACGAGCGATATTTTCGCAAGATCTACTTGGACGTCATGAGCATCAGTTTCGAGAAGTTCATTCATATCATTGCGGCCGGAAGCGAAGGGGGGCGCAATGGTACATTCTGTGAAATCGTTGGCATGCTGGACAAATGGTACCTTGTCGGTCACCTGGAATCGCCGGCCGATAAGGCTTTCCCCGAAGGGCGCAGGCCGAGCGAGCGGTTGAAAAGCCTCTACCGGGACCATAAGCAAATTTATCAGGGCGCTGAACATTCCTGACCACACTGTCCCATCCTTTCCGCACGCCGTCCTTTCGGGCCCGGCTTCCGTCGAAAGACTTTACGGTGCGGCCGGCGGCCTCTATGTGAGGCTTCGCGGCATCGCCGGCACGCCCCCGGCTTTGCGCGCAGGAAAGCGGCAAGGGAAGGCGAGGACGGGCAGGTGAGCCGGGACGAGGACGAGCAGCAGTTTCTGTTCACCGATGATGCGCGCGGTGAAGCGGCGGTGCATCTGCCGGCCGGCGAGCGACGCCACCGGCTGCTGCGGCATGCCCTCGGGCGCTGGCCGACCGGGGTGGCGATCGTCACCTGCGGGCGGCTCGATGCGCGACCGGCGGGGCTGACCGTCAACAGCTTCGCGAGCGTTTCGCTCGACCCCCCGTTGGTGCTCTGGAGCCTTGCTGAATCCGCGAGCGTGCTGCCGGCCTTTCTCGAATCCCCGCATTTCGCCGTCAATGTGCTGGAAGCTTCGCAGGAGCCGCTGGCGCGCCGCTTCGCCGAAGAGCGGGAACGTTTCGCCGGTGCCCCCTTGCGGGCCGGCCGTCACGGCCTGCCGATCGTCGAGGGGGCGATCGCCGTCTTCGAATGCCGGCGAGAGGCGGTGCATCCGGG
The DNA here is from genome assembly GCA_003695555.1 of Alphaproteobacteria bacterium. Taxonomy (GTDB): domain Bacteria; phylum Pseudomonadota; class Alphaproteobacteria; order Sphingomonadales; family Rhodothalassiaceae; genus J084. The sequence continues at coordinate 589 of RFIU01000018.1, read as the reverse complement.
CGGCGACCATCGCATCCTGATCGGCCGGGTCGAACGGCTCATCACGCGTCCGGGCCGCGCGCTCGCCTTTCATGAGGGGATGTTCCGAGAACTGGCCTGACGTGCATCGGCGATCCGCGGGGCCGGTCACGCAGGGACGACCATCCGGCCACCGGCCATCATGACGCCGGCATACCATTCCGCCTCTTCCGCTCCGCGGGGGCTCACGATAAGCTTCGGAATATGCGGACAAGGCTGGGAAGCCCCGCGCAGGTGGCGATTTGGGAGCGGATCGATGGTGGACGGGGCGAGGGCGGAACCGGTCGGCAGGCGCGCGCGGGCGGGCCGCTTCCGCTGGCTCGTCGTCACGCTGCTGTTCGCCATCGCGATCGTCAACTACATTGATCGTTCGGCGATCTCCTATGCGATCGTGCCGATCGCCCGCGAGCTGGGGCTGGATGATGCAGCGCGCGGCCTCGTCCTCGGCGCCTTCGGCATCGGCTATGCGGCCACCACGCTCATCGGCGGCTTTCTTGTCGATCGCTACGGCCCGCGCCGCGTGCTGATGGCCGCGGTGCTCTTCTGGGCGCTGGCGACCGGCGCGGCCGGG
>RFIU01000213.1 GCA_003695555.1 Alphaproteobacteria bacterium | reverse complement strand
GTGATTACCGCGCTCGCTGATGCGCGCGGCGCACACGTCTCGCCGCTGCTGCTCGCCGTGCCGCTGGCGATGGCGGGATCGTGCGCCTTCATGCTGCCGGTCGCGACAGGACCCAACGCGATCGTCTATGCAAGCGGAACGATGCGCATCGCCGACATGGCAAAAGCCGGATTCTGGCTCAATCTCGTCGGCATTGCAGTGATCACCGCCGTTTCGGTGTGGATCCTGCCGCACCTTTTCTAGAGCTGCTGCCGATCGTTGCGCGCCAGCCAGCGATAGTGGTCGGCGACAATGTCCTCGAGATCGCGGTGTCGGGCACGCCATCCGCTCGCCATCTCGAATCGTGAGGGTTCGGCGACCATCTCGGCCACATCGCCGGGCCGGCGCGGCGCTTCCTCGATTATGAGCGGTGCACCATGCACGGCCTCGACCGCGCGCGCCACCTCGGCCACCGAATATCCCCGGCCGGTACCGCAATTGAAGACCCGGTGCACGCAAGCCTGCGCATCCGCCCCTTCCATCAGATCAAGCGCGGCAAGATGCGCTCGCGCCAGATCATCGACATGGATGAAGTCGCGCACCGGGGTGCCGTCAACCGTCGGCCAGTCGTCACCGAAGATGCGGAACGGACGTCCCTCAAGAGCGGCCCGGCAGGCCGACGAAATGACGTCGGAGCGGCCCGCCTGCGGTCCGGTCCGTCCCTTTCGGTCGGCACCGGCGACATTGAAGTAGCGCAGCGAGACGGCGGTGAACCCTTCTCCATCCGTTCCCGCCTGCGCCGCGACATGATCGAGCATCCGCTCGACAAGCCGCTTGGTCTCGCCATAGGGGCTGGCCGGGACCAGCACCGCATCCTCGCTGACTGGTTGTGGCTGGTCGGATCCATAGACCGCCGCCGAGGAAGAAAAGACGAAGCGGCCAATCCCCGACTCCATCGCCCAGGCTAGAAGTGTGCGGCTAGCAAGGACATTGGCGACATAATAGTCGAGCGGCCGGGCCACCGACTCCGCAACATCGATGCGTGCGGCAAGATGCATGATCGCGCCAAGCCCATGGGTCCGGGAGATGCCCTCCAGGCAGGCCGGGTCGCCGACATCGCCGATGACCTTGGCGACCCCCTCCGGCAGCATCCCCCAGCGCGGATCTCCGGCAGGCAGACGATCCAATGCCACCACCCGCCTTCTAGCATCATGCAGGGCATGAACGACCTGTGCACCGATATAGCCGGCCCCGCCGGTGACCAGAACCGGCCGAGTCATGCCGCTTTCCCGTCCAGCTGCGCGGCCATCGCCTCAGATCCGTTCTGCCAGCCGGATCGCCAGCCGGCATCCCGCCCGGATCAGACCGGCAAGCAGCGGATAGCCCGGCGTGCGTTCGGCGCCATGGGCGATCGCCTCGTCGCGGTGCTCGACCTCTTCGCGGCGGAATTCCTCGATGGTTTCGCGCAGCTCCTCTTCACCCGGCACCTCTTCGAGACGCGCACGCTGACTGGCATAATGTTCGTCGATCACCTCCTCGACGGCGGCCGTGCAGGCCATCGCCGCATGGGGGCCGAGCAGCGCGGTTCCGGCGCCCAGTGCATAGCCGGCGAGATGCCAGAAGGGGGAAAGCAGGCTCGGCCGTACGCCGCGCTCGACGATCAGATCCTCGAAACGTTTCAGATGCCGACGCTCCTGGGCTGCCATGTGTCGCAGCACCGGGCTTGAGGGATGGTGCTCGCCGATTACCGCAAGCTGCCCCTCATAGATCCGTACCGCGCCCAGTTCCCCGGCATGATCGACCCGCAGGATCCGATCGATCTCTTCTTCGAGCGGGCGGTCGCCGGGCAGCGGCAGAGGCGGACGGAAACGCGAAGTCTGCGCGCCTTCGTCCCGTTTCCCGTCTGTGGTATCGTCATCCTCGGTCGTCGCCATCCGTCTCAATTTCCTTTCACCCTCGCATGCGCGGACCGACGAGCAGCGCGAGCAAAGCCGCCAGCCCGGCCGAGATCCCGACCAGTGCGTTCCAGGCCGCCATCGACAATCCGAGGATCCGCAGCGCCGGCTGATCGCATCGCACCACCGGCTTGGCCGCCAAGGCCTTCAGCGCCGCTTCCGGATCGTCCGGCAGGATGAGCGCGCCGGTGCACTGGCTCGGCCCCGCCCACCAGTGATGTTCAACGCCGGTATGATACACCCCGATCGCGCCACTGGCGAGGAAGGCGATGGCTGCAGCCAGCAGGAAAGCGTCACGCAGACGCGCCGTATCGCCCCGCCCGTCGCGCGCCAGCAGAAGCACCGGCGTCAGAGCGACGAGCGCATAATAGGGATAGCGCTGCCAATGGCACAGCTCGCACGGCGGATAGCCGAAGCCGTACTGAATGACGAGCGCGGTGCCGATCAGCATGGCCGCCCAAAGTCCGAACAGCCAGGGGAAACGATAGAGCACGATAAAGAGCTGACGGACCGCCACCTGCCCGGCATCCGGACTCTGCCTTCGCGCCGCATTCGCCATCGTGTTCCTTCCTTCTTCAGCCGCCACCATGAGCGACCATCAGGATGCCGCCGACCAGCAAGATGGTAAAGAGGCTGACGATCCAGACCAGCCGCCGCTCGATGAAGGCGCGGATCGGCGGACCAAAGCGCCACAGCAGCCAGGCTTCGGGCAGGAAGCGCAGCGCCCGGGCGATCAGGGCAGTGAGCGTAAAGGCGAGCGGATCCATCGCCACCACCCCGCTGGCGATGGTGATCACCTTGAAGGGAAAGAAGCTCACCCCGAAGAACAGCACCAGCCAGACACCGTATTCGCGAAAACCGTCGGAAAAGCGGGCAAAGGCGGCCTCATAGCCATAGAGGCGGATGATCGCCTCGCCGACGCTCTCCCACAGGAAGTGGCCGAGCGCATATCCGGCCAGCGCCCCGGCGACGCTGGCAATGGTGCAGAGGAAGGCGAGCCGCATCGCCTTTCTGCGCTCGGCGAG
>RFIU01000212.1 GCA_003695555.1 Alphaproteobacteria bacterium | reverse complement strand
GCCGAGACTGGCGCCGAAAAGGCTGCGGGCGAAGAGTTCGAAGATACCGAGAAGAAAGAGTAGCCCCAGCGCGACCCGGCCTGTGCGATCGAACATTCTTACCAGCCAACGCAGTGCCCGGATCATGCGTCCTCCTCCGCCCGGCCAAGCGGTTGGCGACCCGTTTCGAGAAGGAAATCGTCGATCAGAGGGCGTGCCTGCGGAACGCGATTCGCAAAATCGTGCCACAGGGGGCGTGCGCGTGCTTCAAGTTGTTGCCGCAATGGCGCAGACAGAGGGATGTCACGCATGCCGCGGGCGATCAGCAGACGGCGCTTTTCGGCATCGTCCCGCCTGCTTGCTGCCCAGAATTCCTCCTCCAGCGACTGGCCGAGGCGAAACAACAGGGTCCGGTCTTCCGGCGAGAGGGATTGGAGGGCGCGACGGCGCACCACCAGATAATTCGTCACCCAGCCATGATTGGTGCGGTGAATGCAGCACAGGAACTGCCAGTACTGTTGTGCCGCGGCGGTCGTCGTCGAGGTCATCACCGCGTCGAGTGCACCGCTTGCCAATGCCGGCACGACATCGGCGCTGGCAAGCTGCATCGGAGCCATGGCGAGAGCGCGTGCCAGGCGCGTCGTATTGGCGTCCAGCGTGCGAACGCGCAGTCCCCGGAAATCTTCCAACCGCCGCAAGGGGCGATCCGCGAAGATGTTCTGGGCCGGCCATGGCACCATATAGATGAGCGCCAGCCCACGGCGGGCAAGGCGTTGCTCGATGAGCGGCCGCATGGAGTCGAGCAGAAGGCGCAGCTCGCGTCGATTGCGGACCAGGAAGGGGAGCGAATCGAGACCGAACAGCGGCTCTTCACCGCTCTGCTGAAAGGCCGCCATCTCGACCATTGCGACCGCACCGCGTTCAACGGCGCCAAGCGAGCCAGGCCCCTTGATGCCGAGCACGGCGGCCGGATGTACGACGATCTTGACGCGCCCGTCCGTCCTTTCCGCGATAAGGCGGGCGTAACGCGCGGCGTTCAGGGTATGGAATTCGCGCGGGTTCCAGGGAAGCGAGAGATCGAGCCGGGCGCTGTCGGCCGGCAGCAGATACCGCATCAGGGCGACTGCGATGACGAGAAGAGCGAGCACACCCCCCGCCTTGCCCCATGGACGACGGGAAGAACTGTCGGCGCGCGCGCCGGAATTCTGTTCCATCTTCGCCATTCAAGAAAGCTAGCCTGCCATCCTGCAGTCGGCAAGCGAAGGCAAGGGTAAGAAGGCCGTGTATATGATCCGCCTAGCGCCGGCGCCCGGCTCCGGGTGCCACCACCGGCGCTTCGCGAAGCACGAGAATCGAGATGCGGCGATTTTCGGGTCGATCGGGGGCGGTCGGATAGAGCGGTTCGGTGTCCGCTTTTCCGGTGACCTCGGCAAAACGGTCACTGCTGACCCCGCTGGCCGCCAGAACACGCCTCGCCGCATTCGCCCGATCGGCCGACAGCTCCCAGATGGAATAGCCGGCAAGGTCGTGAAGATCGCGGCTGTCGGTATGGCCGGTAATGGCGATACGATTGGGCAGGGCTGAGACGATCGCGCCGATCTCCTTCAGCAGGCGGCGGGCGAAAGTATAAAGCTCGGCCGTGTCGGCACGGAACAGCGGGCGACGATCCTTGTCGGTGATCTGGATCCGCACGCCTTCGGGGGTCTGTTCAATCAGGATCTGGTCCCTGTGACGGGCAAGCTGTGGAGAATTCTGGATCGCCTGTCGCAGCTCGTTTTCGAGTGCGGCCATCGCCCGATCAGCGGCATCCGGCGTGCGGGGCGAGAATTCCTCGCTTTCAGCGGTACTGCTGTCGGATGCATGGCCGAGCGTCTCGTCACGATTGTCGGCAGTCGGTGGCGGCCCCTGTATCTTCACGACCGCAGCCCCCGCGCCCATCGTTCCGGCATCGTCCATCGCGGTGCCGGCGAACGGCTTGCCGGCACCCGAGGGGCCGGAAACGCTGGCCGAGGTCGGCGAGAAATAGTCGGCCAGGCCCTCCAGCGTCTCCTTGTCCGAGACATTCAACAGCCAGAGGAGCATGAAGAAGGCCATCATGGCGGTCGTGAAGTCGGCATAGGCGACCTTCCAGGCGCCGCCATGATGGCCACCGCCTCCGCCCTTCTTTACCTTCTTGATGACCAAAGGCCGTTCGTCGTCGTTTGCACGCGCCATCGTTCGCCATTCTCCGCTGCGATCGCTCGCGCGAGCATGGACGGACGGCGGTTAATTTTCGGTAAGGACAGACTCGATCCGAAGGATGCCCGCCGCCTGTTGAGAAGGAATGTCCACCGGCACCTCGAGATAGCGGCCTTCGCGCCAGAGATCGAAGAGATCGCGATAGTGGCGCGACAGAGGATGCCCCGACTGACCGGTCGGAATCACGAAGCGCGAACGGGACGGATCGGCAAGGTCATAGATCGCGCGATAGCTCGGCCCGTGGACATGACGGTAGGGATGCGCGCCCTTGAAGAGCGGCGGGGCGACATTGACCGTATAGGTGCCGCCAGGGGTCGGGCCCTTCGTCTCGAAGAAGGGGGCCAGCCAGGCGACGGCCGAAAACGGCCGATGTTCCTGAACCACCTTGTGTTTCGCGCCCCACTGCCATTTCTTCCAGTCTTTGCCATTCGTTGCGGCAAGTTCCTCAAGTGCGTCTCGGAAACCTTCGCGGACCACCGCGTCACAGTCTTCGACACGATCCTTGGTTCGCACATCGTCGCACCAGCGCGCATAGCCGCCCGGCGCGTTCGAAAGGACGAGATGCAAAAAGCGCGGCTTCGCGCCGTAATAGCGCTCGAAACGCTTGCCGAGTTCGTCGGCATAGATCCGCCTGGCGACATGTCGATGCCAGGCGGTGAAGATCAGCGGTTCGGCACGCCCGGTGACCATCTCGCGATCCCAGGCGCGCATCGCCGCAACGATTTCGCCGTGTCCGGGCTCATCACCGAGATGATCCAGAAACAGCGGCAGCAGATCGTCCGCGACGGTCGAGCGGACATCCATCTGGATGCGACCAAAGCTGTCCGTGTCGTGACGTGGCGTCGCTTCGAGCAGGGCACGAATCCGGTCCGCCCGATAGGGCAGTGCCCATTCGCTGGTCAGATAATGGGGATAGTCGTCGCGGATGATCTTCTGATTGGCCGTGACCACAAGGCCTTCCGGCGGATCGTAGCGGCGCGGCAGTTCGTCATAGGCAATGAAACCCTGCCAGTCGTAGCCCGGTTTCCAGCCCGGCGCCGGCAGCAGCCCATGGGTATCGTTCGCCGGTCCGCGGATCGGCACCCGTGCCGGCGCATAATAGCCGATATGGCCGGCGCGGTCGGCATAGACGATGTTCTGCTCGGGCGCGATGAAGGCCTGAAGCGCCTTGGTGAACTCCTCGAAATTGCGCGCCTTTGTCACCTGCAAGCCAGCGCGCGTGCCGGTATCGTCGTCGGCTAGCGCGGTCCAGCGCAAGGCGAGAGCGGTCCCCTTCGGCAGGCGCTGGGCGAGTTGGGGAATCGCGTCCGAGATCACTGGTCCGTGCCGTGTCTCGCGTACCGTGATGGTGACAGGCTGGCCGTTCTTGACCGCGATCTTCTCGCTTCGCATCACCATGGCGGCCGGACCCTCGGGGGTCAGATAGCTGCGGCCATCGGCTTCTATCCTTTCGAGATAGAGATCCTGAACGTCCGGGCCAGTATTGGTGAAACCCCAGGCGATATCGCGATTGCGGCCGAGAATGACGAACGGCACGCCCGGCATGCTGGCACCCACCACCTCGCGCTCGCCGACCCGTATCGCCGCCAGATACCAGAGCGATGGGGTGTTCAGCCGCAGATGCGGATCATTGGCAAGCAAAGGCAAGCCGCTCTTCGTGCGGCTGCCGGAAACCACCCAGTTGTTGGAACCGAGTCCGGTTTCCGCTGGTTCCGCTCCGGGTGCGATGCCAAGGTCGGCAAGCACCAGCCCGTCATAGAGTTTCTTCGGATCCGGCAGCGGCAATGGCTTTTCGCCGGGATAGGGGGGGAAGAACTGCTGGACCTGTGTGGGGCTCAAGATCGCAAGCAGGTCGAGCCGTGCCAGCTCGCGGCGATAATTGCCGCCGAGGTCAAGGTCCATCATCTTCAGCCAGCCGATCGTGTCGATTGGAGTCCACAGCTCGGGGGTCACACCCGCGAGAAGGAATTCGGGCGGCCATGCTCCACGATGATGGGCAATCCAGGCGTTGATGCCATCGGCATAGGCCTTGAGCATGTTGCGGGTTTCCGGATCGAGATGCGCCCAGGCGGCGCGTGCCCGGTCGTAGGTGGAGAGCGTGCGAAGGAAGATATCGGTGGGAAGCGCTTTTCGACCAAGAATTTCCGCCAGCCGTCCCGATGCGATGCGGCGGTTCATCTCTAGCTGCCATAGCCGGTCCTGGGCATGGACGAAGCCGAGGGCGAAGAAGGCGTCAGAATCGCTCTTGGCGATAATGTGAGGGATGCCATGGTCATCACGACGGATCTCGATCGGACCGTCGAGCCGGACATCGGAAAGCCGGATCGTGCCGTCGGTCTGCGGCAGGCCGGTGCGCAGATAGGCATAAGCGGCGATCGCGACCAGCACGAACAGCCCTGCGAGAACCGTCACACCGGTCAGAATCCGTTTCGTCCAGCTCCCGGCCATTGCCCGCGAAGAATCCCTGTCGCGCCTTTCCGTGATCATGGTCACTCCTCCCCGTTCTCGGCCACATTCCTTGCGTGACTGAAGCCGGTCTGGACAGCGGCCGGCGAAGGGGCTTTAAGTTCCCGATCGAACCCGCACCGCGCATCCGTTCCTGATGCACGCTGGGCGAACCTAACGGGGAGATTTCGACAATGGAACTGGCGTTTCTGGGGTTGGGCGTGATGGGCGCGCCGATGGCAGGGCATCTGGCGCGGGCCGGGCATCGCGTGCGGGTCTTCAACCGTTCGCGCGAAAAGGCCGAACGCTGGCTTGCCGAACATGAAAAGACGGGCGAGGGCGGCCATGCCATTGCCGCAACGCCACGTGAAGCCGCTGACGGTGCCGAGATCGTCTTCGCCTGTGTCGGTGCCGATGATGATGTCCGGGCCGTCACGCTCGGCGCGGACGGCGCATTCGCCGGGATGAACCGGGGGGCGATCTTTATCGACCACACCACCACATCGGCAAGGCTCGCCGAGGAGCTTTCCGCAGCAGCCCACGAGCGCGGCCTTTTCTTTCTAGACGCTCCGGTTTCCGGCGGTGAGGCGGGTGCGATCAATGGCAGTCTTACGATCATGGTTGGCGGCGATGAGGCGGCTTTCGCGCAAGCCGAACCGGTGATGCGCGCCTATGGGCGGATGATCCGCCGTCTTGGGCCCGCCGGCGCCGGTCAACGCGCTAAGATGGTCAATCAGATCTGCATCGCAGGCATTGTCGAAGGGCTGGCGGAAGCCCTGCATTTCTGCATCGAGGTCGGTCTGGATCCGGACGCGGTGGTCGAGGTTATCTCAAAGGGGGCGGCGCAGTCCTGGCAGATGGACAATCGCGCCCATACGATGGCGCGAGGTGAATTCGACTTCGGTTTCGCCGTTGACTGGATGCGCAAGGACCTCGGCATCGTTCTGGACGAAGCCAAGAGACGTCGCCTGTCATTGCCGGTGACGGCGCTCGTCGATCAGTTCTATGCGGATGTTCAGCGCATGGGCGGAGGCCGACAGGACACCTCGGCGCTCATCCGGCGCTATCGGGGTTAACGGACGGAATATTGCTGATATTTTTGCTCTTCCCGCCATTCAGTGCGGTTCGGGCAGATATTCCGGACTCGCCCGATCGGTGAAACGCGTCGTTTCCTTGGTGAAGGAAAGCTGCACGGTGCCGGTCGGGCCATGACGCTGCTTGCCGACGATGACCTCAGCAAGACCCCGGGCGCGCTCCATCCGTTCGACCCACTTGTCGAACTTGTCGGACGATTCGTCCGGCTTCTGCTGTTCGAGATAATATTCCTCTCGATAGACGAACATGACGATATCCGCGTCCTGTTCGATGGTCCCCGATTCGCGCAGATCCGAGAGCTGCGGGCGCTTGTTGTCGCGTTGTTCGACCATTCGCGACAGCTGGGAGAGAGCCAGAACGGGGACTTCAAGTTTCTTTGCCAATGCTTTGAGTCCGCGGGTAATTTCTGAAATTTCCTGCACCCGGCTTTCGGTCCGGGAAGCACCCTGGAGAAGCTGCAGGTAATCGACCACCACAAGGCCGATATTGTGCAGTCGCCGCAAACGTCGCGCCCGCGTGTAGAGCCCGGTGATGCTGAGCGCCGGCGTGTCGTCGATATAAAGGGGCAGTTCCTCGATCTCGTGGACGGCGCGGGTC
>RFIU01000211.1 GCA_003695555.1 Alphaproteobacteria bacterium | reverse complement strand
TTTCCCACCGGATGGAATGGGCAGAATATACTTCGATCGGGCGGGAAGATTCTTCCCGGCTCATCCACCATCCTTCCATGGCGTATTCCGGCGAAGGAGAGCGGTCAGATCAGACAAGCGTGAGGTGGGATTGAGAAGAAAAAGAAAAAAGGAAACGGACGGAGCGTGCCCATCGAGAACACGTTCCGTCCGTTTGAGTTCCATCACCGTCCGAAGAGCGACAGGATCGTCTGCGGCGACTGGTTGGCGATCGACAGCGCCTGAAGGCCGAGCTGCTGACGTACCTGCAGGGCCTGCAGGTTCGCGCTTTCCTTCGCCATGTCCGCATCAACGAGATTGCCGATGCCGACTCTGATGCTGTCCATCAGTTTTCCGACGAAGGACTTCTGCAGATCGAAACGCTGCTTTCCCGCGCCCAGCACCGACAGGGTGGAATTGACGGTACTAATCGCGCTGTCCAGCTCGCTGACGACCGACTGTGCGGCAGTCGCCGTCGCAAAGGTGCTGCTGATGCCCAGCGAGGAAACCGAAAGCGCGGCCCCCTGGACGGAGAACACCGTGTTGCCATCGGAGTCGATGGCCGAGACGCTGTTGGCGGCGCTGATCAGATTGGTGCCATTGAAAGAGGCACTTTGTACGATCGAATCGATCTGTGAGAGAACCTGCTTGAACTCGTCCTCCAGCGCACTGCGCGAGAGGGAATCCAGTCCCGCATCGGAGGCGGCCACCGCCGTCTCTCGAAGCTGAATCAGCAGGTCGGCAATCGATTCGCCGGCGCTCAGCGCCACGTCCAGCGCCGAAAGCGAACGATCCAGGCTTTGCGAAACGGCGGTGAACCCGGCGACATCCGCACGCAGGTTCTGGGCGATCGCGAAGGTCGCCGCATCATCCGCCGCACTCGCCACTCGCAGACCGGTATTGATCCGGTTCTGGGTGATCTGCAGCTCTCTGTTTGTCTGGTTGAGCTGAGTCAAAGCCGTAAACGCACCCGGGTTGGTGTTGATGGAAAAAGCCATTGTCTTGCTCCTTTCTAGAGACCCATCAGGGAACCTTCTGGCTCCCTTGAGCTTCCTGCTCGCGGAGCAATAAGCAAGAAAAATGCCAAGACTTTATATTATGATATTTCAATATGTTATATGAGGAGCAGAGAATTTTCATAGCGCATCTTTCCCTACAGGGGGGAAAGAGCTGCCGGAAACGCGAGATGAAGAAACCCCGCCGCCGCGAGCGATGCGACGACGGGGGAGTCTTGACTGCGAGGCGGCCCCAATTGCCCGCCACGCAGGTCAGATGATCGGATCGCTCACTTGCGGGCGATCTTGATCTTGCGGCCCGTGGCCTGTGCCGAGGCCAGCTTCGGGATGTGAACCGTCAGCAGGCCCTTGGTGCTCTCAGCGGTGATGTGATCGACATCCGCATCCTCGGGCAGCGGGAAGGAGCGACGGAACGTACCATAGAAACGCTCCGAGCGGACGACCCGTCCGTCCTTGGTCGTCTTCTCGGTATGCTCCTCCAGCTTCTCGCCGCTCAGGATCAGAGTATGATCGACCACCGAGATATCGACATGATCCTCCTCGACACCCGGCAGTTCGGCGACGATCCGGTACTCATTGTCGGCCTCGAAGATGTCGACCTTCGGCCACATGACTTCCTCCTCCTCGCGGAAGAGGCTCACGGGCCCACCGAAATAGTCGTCGAACAGCCGCATCATGTCACGACGGAGATCGAGGAAGGGATCCTGCATCACCGGCGCCACGGTCCGACGAGTCGTCAGGCGTGGAAGCAGTTCGAACATGGTGACACCTCCTTTCTCTTATCCCGGCATGCGCGTCTCCGCTCCGAAAGGGGACGGAACGGAAGGCGCGGCCGTTCAACACTACGACGACCTTGGGATGGCATGCGGACAAGCACGGGCACGACCCCTGAGCGGCGGTCGTTCGCCTCTTTGCCGCATGCCACACGATCCAACGACGGGCGCATGAAATTGTTCCCGGAAACGCTATACGGCATGCGGAATCCTTGCCGTCATCGCATGAAGGAATAAGATGTACCGCAAACAACGTCATCATGGGGCATGGAAGGGCAGAGGGGCGATGAAATTCCCGGCGGCACGGCTTTCCCATCCTGTTGTTCGTGACACTCGCAGCACGTGCTCATCACGTCCGCGCATGGGCGGGGGGATCGCGCTGATCCTGATCCTCTTTCTTGCCGGCTGTGCGACCGTGGCCGAAACCGGGCGCCAGCAGATCATCCTGGTATCCGATCAGCAATTGGCGCTCGCCGCAAATGACAGTTTTGCTCGCCTGCGAGATGCCTATCCTGTCATCGAAGAAGGTCCGCAGGCCGAGATGGTCCGACGCGTCGCGCAACGGCTGCGTCCGGTGGTGCCGCCGCCACCCGCCGGCAAGACCTACGATTTCGTTCTCTTCCGCAATGAGGAACCCAACGCTTTTGCCATGCCGAACGGCGATGTCGGCATTTTTTCCGGCCTGTTCGATCGGATCGTAAGGACGGATGACGAGCTTGCCGCCGTGCTCGGCCACGAGATCGCCCATGTCACCGCACGGCATTCGGCTGAACAGATCAGTCAGCGGATGCTTGCCGCCGCCGGTCTCGCGGCGCTGTCCGAGGCCACCCACAATGACGATCTCGTCACCTTGATGTCGGCAGTTGCAGGGGTCGGGTTCCTGCTCCCCTTCTCTCGCACCCAGGAATCGGAAGCGGACCGGATCGGTCAGCTCTACATGGCGCGCGCCTGCTATGACCCGGCTGCCGCGATCACCGTATGGGAACGATTTGCTCGGGTGGGAAAACGTCGTCCGCTGACCTTCCTTTCGACGCATCCCGCGCCGGAAAAGCGCATGCAGCGGTTGCGCCAATGGCTGGCGGAGGCGCAAGCGGAATACCGCCGCCGTTGCCCGCCTCATCGCTCGCCCGCGATGAAGCCTCAGGAAGAGGCCGGATCCTGACCGGCCTTAGCATCACGCTTTTGGGAAGGAGTGCTGCCTGCAAGCCCTGCCAAGGCCATCAGGTCACGACGCAAGGTGGGCGATGCGCCAAGCGCCACCCCGACACCCAAGGCCAGAGCAAGCGCCGCCTTGGGGCGCTTGCGCGCCGCCTCGCCGAGGCTTTCACCGACCGTCAGGGCGATCATAAGCCGGGGATCACCACCCGCCAGTGCAGCAGCGGAAAGCACATCGGACTGATCGCTCTCCCCTGCTCCGGGGGAGGATGTCCGTAGCTTGGTCGATTCATGCCCGCCACTGCGCGACCAGGCCAGCCCGATCAGAGCAAACAGGAGGAACACGCCGGACAGGGCCAGCCATACCGCCCATCCGGGCCAGAATGTCCGAAGCCACCATGCCAGCGATGCGAGACCGGAGAGGAACGCAAGCACGATGAAGAAAACCGCCGACACCGTAACGGCGGCACGCAATGACAGGCGCGCCAGCCTTTCCGCCCATCTCTCACGCATCCTCATGGCCGCTTCCTCCTTCTGTCGCTGACGCACCGGCCGCATCATGTCCCGAGTTCAAGCGAGCGACCGCCAAAACCTCGGGTGGCCACCAACGCAGGCGGTACCCATCGGCATTTTCATCCACCGCCGAAGGACAACCCCGATCGGCAGGATCAGCGGCGACCGATCAGGGCGCCGATCAGAAAGCCGACACCGACGGCAACGCCAAGGGCGGTGAGCGGCTTTTCCTCTATGGCGTCCTCGACCCGCTCCAGCGAGCCGCTCGCCTGAGCACGCGCCAAGGCCAGGCGCTCGGCGGCCCGGTTCTTCAGCTCGCCCCCCTTGGCTTCGAGGTCATCGCCCAACGCCGCAAGAAGCCGCGCCAGATCCGCACGCAGTTTTTCGACATCACCCTTGATGGCGGTGATTTCCTTCGCATAGTCCCGTTCGGCCATTTTAGTATCTCCCCTGTTCGGGCGTGCCCGAGAATTTCCGACACGCCATCTTCCTTCACACGCGCCATTCGCATCATCTTCATCCAAGATGCGAAGAAGGCTCGGCAAGCATTTCTTCGGACCGTTCCAGTTCAAGAAAACGCCCGGACCGTTCCATGGGTTCCCGTCAATTTGAAAAATCGCCGCATACCCCGTCGGAGGCGTGAAGTTGCCGTTACCGGGCGAAGACATGGCGAACGCGGATGTGGCTGCTCGTCCCGCGTCAGGCCCCGACCTGCGTCGTGCCGATCCGCTCAGGAAGGTGGAATGCCTTCCGCTGGCCTGCATCAGGAAACGAGATACGCTCGACCGATGTCAGAACAGTGCCAGTCAGCCCTCGTCGATTTCGTCGTCCTCCAGCACTTCCCTGGCACGGACCAGTACCTCAAGTAGCCGGGAGGGCACCTCCTCATCGAGAACGGACACGTCCTCCTGAAGCATCACCCCATGCTGCTCGCGCAGAACGGCCACCGAACGGCGCAGTTCGGCATCCCGCCGGATCATCAGTGCAATCCGGCGCGTCTCCATGACACAGGTGCGGCCGGCGACATATCGCCAGAGCAGATCGCCACCAAGTGGAAAGTTCCGTTCCCAGCGACGCATCGTTCTTACCATCAGAAAGGTCATATGGGCGCTTCCCCAGATATTTTTCTTTTTACCGCCGATCGGCAGACACGCGCGACAATCATGGCATGATATACCTTGACCATCGCCCCCCTGCAGGCGACGCCCTCGATCGCAGTCGCACTTCCACCACTTGGTCAACGGCAAGAACAGCCGATGGGTTCCAGGAATTTTCGAGATGATATTTCGCGCAGCCGGCCTTGATCTCGGTCAATGTCCATTGCGTCCCGTTCTGTCATAAGAAGGGCATGGCAGGACATCTTGAAAGACGCTGGTCGCGTGCCAATATCACGATTCCGCATGGAGGGCGGACAGATTCCACGCTCCTTGGGAGCCGGTAGAAGGGAGGCTGCGATGGAACGCACCACGAAACGCCGGATTCTTGACTGCCTGGAGCGTGAAATTCCGCATCTGCGTCGCTATGCGCGTGCCCTTACCCGTGACCCGGAAAGCGCTGACGATCTGGTTCAGGATGCACTGGAGCGGGCGATCTCGCGCCTCGAAAAATTCGAACCGGGCACCGATCTTCGTTCCTGGATGTTTACCATCATGCACAACATCTTCATCGATCATTGCCGGCGCGCCAAGCGTCAGGGGGCGAGCGTACCGATCGAGGAATGGATGAAGAATGCGCATGCGGGCCCGACACAGATCACCGCCTTGGAGGTGCGCGACCTCGCCGACCATCTTGATCGCCTGAGCGAACACGAGCGTCGCGTAGTCGAGCTCGTCGCGATCGACGGCAAGAAGTATGAAGAAGCCGCAGAGGAGCTCGGGGTGGCCGTCGGCACCATCAAGAGCCGCCTTTTCCGCGCGCGGGAAAATCTGCGCCGCATGCAGAATGACGGTAAGGTTGCGGAAGAAAGAGCCGCCGTGTAATGCGCCTCGTGTGTCGGTAGCTGCCGCGACCTTCACCTTCGGGAGAAGACAGGTCAGCGCCGGGCGCCCCCCACCCTAGAGAGGGACAGGCGAGTTCAGCAGGGCGATTTTCCCTTCCCTGTCGGAATCTTCCATCTCCGGACGCAGACTGCGCAATGTAAGGC
>RFIU01000210.1 GCA_003695555.1 Alphaproteobacteria bacterium | reverse complement strand
GGAAGAAGGCATCCGTGGCGCGCCGGGCTTGCTCTCGAATCCGGCGTTCGCGGCGGCGGCGCCACAAGGTGCGATCGAACAGGCCCGGTGCCTGTGAGGGAAGATCCTGATCGCTCATGCCCGTCGATGTCCGCCTGTTCAGGGTTCACCGGCCAGTAGGTATCCTGGCCGACTTCTAGCTGATCGACCGGTCCTTGACCATGCTCGCGCGTGGGGGTCAACTGCATATCCGCGATCGTCCCGCGACAGGAAGGAGAGGCGCAGGTGATACGGTGGCATCGAAATCCGCAAGGCACCCGCTCAGGGCTGCGATGGCGGCGTTTGTTCCGGTGTTGTCTGTGTCAGGCGTTGCCGGTTTTTTGCCTGGTCATCACGGGAATTTCTTGTCCTGCCGCCGCAGTGCCGGCCGGTGATCCGCCGCTTGAGGAAACGGGAAAAACACAGGCGAAGGAGACGCCGTCCGGCCTGTTCCTGGTCAAGGTGACGACGGCCCGGGTCGGCCTTTACACGCCAGCCGACCCGGACGGGCCGAAAAGGATCGGTCGCCTGCGCTTCGTCGGCGGTCTTCAGGTCCACGGGCATGACGAGCGCTTCGGCGGTTTTTCCGGGCTCGTCGTCGCGCCCGATCGTTCGGCACTGCTTGCCGTTTCGGATCACGGCTTCTGGATGCGTGCCGATATCGTCGGTGACGCGGCCGGGCGACCCGCCGATCTGGTCAATGTCGCGATGGCGCCGATCCGCGACTGGCGCGGCGATCCGGTCGAGCCGGTCGGAGAGGATGCGGAGGCGATCGCCCGCAGCGAAGGGCGGCTGGGCCCACGGCTCCTGGTTTCCTTCGAGCACTGGCATCGAGTCTGGAGTTATCCCTTGATCGCGGGGGGATCGGCACCCTTTCTCGGTGCGATGCTCGCCCCGGCGACCCCGCTGCGCCTGCCGCGCAAGACGCTGCGCCACCCGGCGAATGGTGGTATCGAGGCGATGGTGGAACTGACCGATGGTCGGCTGCTGCTGTTTTCGGAAAAGGACAGGCTCGTCGATTCTCGCCTGACCGCCTGGCTCGTCGATCCCGCAGGAGGGCGTGCCTCTCCCCTCTCGCTTGTCCCGATCGCGGACGGTTTTGCGCCGTCCGATGCCGCCCGACTGCCGAATGGCGACCTGCTGCTGCTCGAGCGCCGTTACCGCGCGCTCGAAGGGCCGAGCGCGGCGATCGTGCGCATCGCTCGTGACGATATTCGTGCCGGGGCGGTGCTGCACGGCGAAGAGCTTGCACGGCTGGTGCCGCCCGTCACGCTCGACAATTACGAGGCGCTGGACGTGGCGATTGGTCCGGACGGCAGGACGTGGCTCTATCTGATGAGCGACGACAATTACCGTCGTACCCAGCGCACCCTGCTGATGGTCTTCTCGCTGGAGGAAGGGGCGGGCGCGGCGCCAGCCGGTGAAAAAGAATCGGCCCGCAGCGGGGCGGGCCGTTCATCGGAACCCTGATCGTGGCGTCAGGCTGATCAGGCCTTGACGCTTTCGGTCTTCTTCTTCGCGATCAGCGCCTTCAGCCGGCGCGCGCGAGGGCTGAGCTCTGCGTCCTTGGCCTTCAGCAGATAATTGTCCAGCCCTTCGCGATGTTCGACGGTGCGCAGGGTCGATGCCGCGATCTTGAAGCGGATCCGCTGGCCGAGCGTCTCGCTCATCAGGCGCACGGTCTGAAGATTGGGCTTGAAGCGGCGCTTCGTGCGGCGATGGCTGTGGCTGACGTTCATGCCGGTCGCGACACGCTTGCCCGACAATTCGCACACGCGGGACATCTTCCCATTCCTTCCTTGCAAGAGCACATTGGCTCTAGAGAGTTCGCTTAGATGCGCAAAAACCATTCAGTGCCGGGCGTTCCGCTGCGGCACGTGTTATTCGGATCGCGCATCTACACGAGGCGCGCCACCCCGTCAAGCCCGTCCGGGGTTGATTGCGAGCAATCGGCAGGAAGAGAACGACATCGGATTGCGCATCCTGCCATCCGCCCTGTTCCGGCACGGAGGGAACGGGAAAAGCGCAGCGATCAGGAAGGCCATTCGATCCTGCGGACATAGTCCGCATGATGGGCAAGGGTCCGATGAGGGTGCCAGTCCGGAAATGCGACGAGCACAACCTGAAGGCCGCTGATCCGGCAATGTTTCATCGCCGGAATGCAATCGGTGTCCCCACTGATCAGGATGATCCGGTCGATCGAGCGGGTGAGCGCAAAATTGGCAATGTCGAGGCCGATCCGCATATCGACCCCCTTCTGTTCGAAGTCGGGCCGGAAGTCTTCGTCCTTCAATTCATCGGAGGCAACCGGAATTCGTTTCGGCTTGAATCCGCGGAATTTGAGTTCACCATGACGGACGGCGAAGAGATCGCGTGAAGCGAGATCCTGCAGCCAGCGATCCGAGCCTTGGAATTCCTTCAAGCGGCCGGATACTGGAAGTCTCACCTTCCCTTTATAGGGAGCACAGTCGTAATATAGGATTCGAAGAAGTTCCTCGTCTTCGGGATGGGTGCTGGCGTGAGCGACCTTTTCAATGAGCTCGGGGTCGTAATTGAGCTTCGCCTTGCGTGCCAGCACCCGAAGGTGACCACCGTCGATCAGGACATGAACCTTCTTGCGCATCGTTTTGCCCCCCCGAAAGCAAGGATGTCGAGCATAAAAAAATCCCCCGCAGGTGCTACCCAGCGGGGGACTTGGATACATGCCCGCCTACGGGCGTATCGGATACTGTCGCCAGATATACTCACGGTATATCAAATGTCAAGAGAGGATATATATCAAATGCCAAAAGAGGATCAGATGGAATGTCTGAGAATACTCCGGTGAGTGGTCAAGTGATGTTCGCATCTCTCATTCCGGAAAGTCCCGTCCTTCCTCCGGTGCATGGAGGCGCATGGAGAGTGCATGGATTTCGGCCATCAGCTCGGGGCCGAGGGCAGCATGCACCATTCGCTGGCGTTCCAGGCGACTGGTGCCGGTAAAGGCTGACGCCGTCATCTCGAGATGAAAGTGCGTTTCGCCTCCTTCGCGCCAGCCGGCGTGGCCGCGATGGCGCTCGGAATCGTCGCGCAGCAGCAGATGCTCGGGCGCGAAGGCCTGTTCCAGCCGCGCCCGCATCCGGCGCGCCCGCACGCCCGTTTCTTCGGCTTCTTTCGTCTCCTTCGTCATCTCCACTCTCTCCTGCGGCGGGTGGCACGCCCTTGACGGGCGGGCGGGAAGGCCAGACATAAGGAAACGCCGCCACACCGGCAAGCGTCGCCGGACCGTCGGCGGAACGGCGCGATGTCAGCGAGGATGACGGGTGCCGAACGTTCGGTGCCTCATGGAACAGGGAACAGGCAGGGTGAGCGAGACAGGACTTCTTTCCAATCAGCGGTTGCCCGATCGACGGGTCTCGGCGCGCGAGGTCTTCGGCATCGATCTCGACATGGAGGTGCCGGCCTTCTCGGAAGGCGATGAGCATGTTCCGGAGATCGACGACGCCTATGTCTTCGACCCCGAGACGACCGCCGCGATTCTCGCCGGTTTCGCGCACAATCGACGGGTGATGATCCAAGGCTATCACGGAACCGGCAAATCGACCCATATCGAGCAGGTCGCCGCCCGCCTCAACTGGCCGCTGATCCGGATCAATCTCGACAGCCACATCAGCCGCATCGACCTTGTCGGCAAGGATGCGATCGTGCTGCGCGACGGCAAGCAGGTGACCGAGTTCCGCGAGGGTCTGCTGCCCTGGGCGCTTCAGAATCCAACGGCGCTGGTCTTTGACGAATACGATGCCGGCCGACCCGACGTGATGTTCGTGATTCAGCGCGTGCTCGAGGTCGAGGGGAGGCTGACCCTGCTCGACCAGAACCGGGTGATCCATCCGCATCCCGCCTTCCGCCTGTTCGCGACCTCGAACACGGTGGGGCTGGGTGACACGACCGGCCTCTATCACGGCACGCAGCAGATCAATCAGGGGCAGATGGACCGCTGGAACATCGTCGTCACCCTGAACTATCTGCCGCACGATACCGAAATGCGGATCGTGCTCGCCAAGGTACCGGATTTCGATGACGAGGAGGGGCGCAAGACGATCTCTCGGATGATTCGGGTCGCCGAGCTGACGCGCAATGGCTTCATGGCCGGCGATCTTTCGACCGTGATGAGCCCGCGCACTGTCATTTCCTGGGCCGAGAACGCCCGCATCTTCCGCAATGTGGCGCTCGCCTTCCGGCTCAGCTTTCTCAACAAGTGCGATGAGACGGAACGTCCCCTCGTCGCCGAGTACTATCAGCGCTGTTTCGGCGAGGAGCTGCCGGAATCGGCCGCCAACGCCTTCGCCGTTTCGGGTGGCGAGCTGACGAGCGAGGGATGAAGGCGCCGCGTTCAGCGTCCGAGCTGCTCAAGGAGGTGCTGGCCGGCGCCACCCGGGCATTGGCGGCAGAGCCCGATCTTGCGGTGACCTTCGCCGCCGACCCTTCGAATGCGGCGCGAACCGGCGAGGATCGGCACGAAGTCCGATTGCCCGCCCCGCACGCCGCAAGGATGACGCCGCCAGATCTCGCCTGGCTGCGGGGCGAGGCGGACCGGCTCGCCTGTCGTCGCCGCTTTCATGACGAGGCCGTGCATCGCCGTCGCACCCCTCGGGATCCGCAGGCGGCGGCGGTCTTCGACGTGCTCGAGCG
>RFIU01000209.1 GCA_003695555.1 Alphaproteobacteria bacterium | reverse complement strand
GCCCTAGCCCGATGCCGCCCACCTCTTTCATCACCGGTTATAGCCCCGGCCCGTCTAACGGGTGGGGTCGCATCGTCATGCTGGGGAGCGACATCAACCGTCGAGGCGCTCTTTCAACAGCTTGTTGACCACTGCAGGATTGGCCTGACCGCGGGTTTCCTTCATCACCTGCCCGACGAAAAAGCCGATCACCTTGGTCTTGCCGCCGCGGTACTGTTCGACCTGAGCCGGATTGGCGGCGAGCACCTTTTCGACGATCTCGGCAAGCGCCCCCTCGTCGGACACCTGGGTCAGACCTTTTTCCTCGACGATGGCGATGGCGCGCCGGCCGCTCGCGAACATTTCCTCAAAGACGTCCTTGGCGACACGACCCGAGATCCGTCCCTCGATCACCAGCATCAGCAGCTCGGCCCCGGCATCGGGCGCCACCGGGCTGTCGGCGATCGAGCGCCCCGCCTTGTTGAGGTGACCGAAGAGGTCGGAGAGGATCCAGTTCGACGCCCGCGCCGCCACCTCACGCTCCAGCTTGCCGGTCGCCTTGGCGAGTCGGGCCAGCAGATCCTCGAAATATTCCGCCGCCTCGCGCTCCATCACCAGGGTCGAGGCATTGTAGGACGGCAGGCCGAGATCCTCGACATAGCGGCGACGCTTGTCGTCCGGCATTTCGGGCAGGGAAGCGCGCGCCGCCTCAATGAAGGCATCGTCGAATTCGAGCGGCAGCAGGTCCGGGTCCGGAAAATAGCGATAATCGTGCGCCTCTTCCTTCGAGCGCATCGAGCGGGTTTCCATCCTGCCGGCGTCGAACAGCCGGGTTTCCTGATCGATGACGCCGCCGGCCTCGAGAATGTCCACCTGACGCTGCGCCTCGTATTCGACCGCGGCCATGACGAAACGCATCGAATTGACGTTCTTGATCTCGCAGCGCGTCCCGAAGGGTTCGCCGGGCCGACGTACCGAGACATTGACGTCGGCACGCATCGAACCCTGCTCCATATTGCCGTCACACGCGCCGATGTAGCGCAGCAGGGTGCGCAGCTTGCGCAGGAAGGCGCCGGCTTCCTCGGGCGAGCGCATGTCGGGCTTCGAGACGATCTCCATCAGCGCGACGCCCGCGCGGTTGAGGTCGACGAGGGTGTAGTCGGGGTGCTGATCGTGCATCGACTTGCCGGCATCCTGTTCGAGATGCAGGCGTTCGATGCCGACGCGCTTCGTCACGTCGCCTTCGAGTTCGATCTCGACCCATCCCTCGCCGACGATCGGGTGGGCGTACTGGCTGATCTGATAGCCGGCGGGCAGGTCGGGATAGAAATAGTTCTTGCGGTCGAAGCGCGACCATTGGTGGATTTCGGCATTGAGTGCAAGCCCGGTGCGCACCGCCTGACGAACGCATTCCTCATTGATGACCGGCAGCATTCCGGGCATCGCCGCATCGACGAGCGAGACCTGGGTGTTCGGCTCGGCCCCGAACTCGGTGGAAGCACCTGAGAAGAGCTTGGCATGCGAGATCACCTGCGCATGGACCTCCATGCCGATGACCACCTCCCAGTCACCCGTCGCCCCCTGAATGCGGTATTCGCTCATCGCGCTCAGCTCCCCTTCTTCCACCAGGGTTCGGGTGCGGCGGAAAAGCCGGCCGCCTCCTCGAGCACCCGGGCGCCGGCGAAGACCGTCTCTTCATCGAAGGCGCGGCCGATCAGCTGCAGGCCGAGCGGCAGCCCCTGCCCGTCGGTGCCTGCCGGAACCGAAATCGCCGGCAAACCGGCAAGCGAGCTCGGCACCGTGAAGACGTCATTGTAGTACATCGCGATCGGATCCGGCTTCGCCCCAAGGGCGAAGGCGGCCGAAGGCGCCGTCGGGGTGAGGATCAGATCGACCGTCTCGAAGGCTTCGGCAAAATCCCGCGCGATCAGCGCGCGCACCTTCTGCGCCTTCAGATAATAGGCATCATAATAGCCGGCCGAGAGCACATAGGTGCCGATCATGATGCGTCGCTTGACCTCGCGCCCGAAACCGGCTCCGCGGGTCGCCTCGTACATTTCGGTCAGCGAGGCCTTCTCGTCCGGCATCACCCGCAGCCCGTAGCGCACGCCGTCATAGCGGGCGAGATTGGACGAGGCTTCCGCCGGCGCGACGATGTAATAGGTAGGAAGCGCCGCTTCGGTGTGCGGCAGCGTGATATCAACGACCTCGGCACCCGCCGCCTTCAGCCATTCGATCGCCTCGAGCCAGAGGTCCTCGATCTCCTTCGGCGTCTTTGCCGAGTGGTATTCCTTCGGCACGCCGACCTTCAGTCCCTTCACCCCGCGCTCGAGTGCCGCCTCATAGTCGGGCACCGGACGATCGACGACGGTCGAATCCTTCTCGTCATGACCGGCCATGGCGCCAAGCATGATCGCCGCGTCACGCACCGTGCGGGTGATCGGGCCCGCCTGATCGAGCGAGGAGGCGAAGGCGATCATCCCATAGCGCGAGCAGCGCCCATAGGTCGGCTTCATGCCGACGGTGCCGGTGAAGGATGCCGGCTGTCGGATCGAGCCGCCAGTATCGGTCGCCGTCGCGCCGGGTGCGAGCCGTGCCGCCACCGCCGCCGCCGAGCCGCCGGACGAACCGCCGGGCACGAGATCCTCGCCCTTGCCGTTCCGCCAGGGACCCCGGACCGGACCGAAGGCGCTGTTCTCGTTCGACGAGCCCATCGCGAACTCGTCCATATTGGTCTTGCCGAGCATCACGGCACCCGCCCGCCAGAGATTGGCGGTGACCGTGCTCTCATAGGGCGGGATGAAATTCTCGAGGATCCGCGAACCCGCGGTGGTGCGCACACCTTCGGTGCAGAAGACGTCCTTGATCGCCACCGGCAGGCCGGTCATCGGACCGTGTTCACCGCCAGCAAGTGCCGCGTCCGCCGCATCCGCCATGGCCAGCGTCCGTTCCCGATCGAGGGTAAGAAAGGCGTTGAGCGGGGCGGCGCGCTCGATCTCGGTGAGCAGTGCCTCGGCCAGCTCGCGCGAGGAAATCACCCGCCGGCGCAGCAGATCGCGGGCCTCGGCGAGATCGAGTTCATGGAGTTCCGCCATTGCCCGCCTCCTATTCGATCACCTTGGGAACGGCGAAATAGCCCTCGATGACGAGCGGGGCATTGGCCAGAACCTTGTCTCGGATATCGCCATCCGTCACCTTGTCGGCGCGCCAGTGCAGGCCGTGGGCCACGGCGCTCGTCATCGGCGCGACGCCGTCAGTGTCGATGGCGCGAAGCTGCTCGACCCAAGACAGGATTCCCGACAGTTCACCGACCAGCGCGTCGCGCTGATCGTCCTCGATACGGATGCGCGCGAGCCGCGCGATTCGCTCCACCGTTGCCGCGTCTATCGACATGCGCCGCCTCTTTCTGCAAGGATGACGAAGAGCACCGGGAGACGGTCAAGGCCGCCCTCCCGTTCGGCGCGCGACGCTACACGCTCACCTGCGTGCAATCAAGCGCATGACGCACCGTGCGACGTGTTTTCCTCCTTTCAAAGGGATGAATGACCATGGCCCGCAAGTTCCTGATCGCGATCGCCGCGCTCATCGCCGTCATCGTCACGATGGCGATCGTCCTCAATATCTTCTGGGACGAGGCACAATGGTACGCGATCCGGCAACTGAAGCTGGAGGAACCCTATGACGCGCTCACCGTACCGACGGCACCGGATTATGCGAGGGACGACGCCTGGGCGGCGCTGCCCGGGCACGAAGGCCCCGCCGGGCTCACCCCGCGCGGGATAGAGCTGCAGTCGGGAACGGATGCGGCGGTCTTCTACATTCACCCGACCACCTATCTCGGCAAGGACTACTGGAACGCGCCGCTCGACGAGCCCTCGACGCGCGGCTTCATGAGCATGGTGCTCGCCGGTCAGGCGAGCGCCTTCCGCCCGGCCGGCCCGGTCTATGCCCCGCACTACCGGCAGGCCGCCTTCGGTGCCTTCCTCGCCGCCAATGCGGACACCGCGCGGGCGCTTTCGCTCGCCTATCAGGACGTGGCGGCCGCCTTCGACGAATTCCTGAAGCGGATCGGCCCCGACACGCCCTTTCTGATTGTCGGCCATTCGCAGGGCGCGCTGCACGGGCTGCACCTTATCGCCCGGCGGATCGCGAAGGACCCGGCGCTGCGCGAGCGCCTGGTCGCCGGCTACCTGATCGGCTGGCCGATCTCGGTCGAAGAGGACCTCGGTGCGATCGGCATTCCGCCCTGCCGACAAGCGACGGAGACCGGCTGCATCGCCACCTGGCAGACCTTCGGCGAAGGCGGCGACCCGGCACCCATCCGCGAAATCTTCGAAGGTACTCCGGGCATTTCGGAGCGGCCGCGCACCGGCACGACGATGCTGTGCGTCAATCCGGTCACCTGGCGCATGGACCATGCGGCGAGCCGACGGGCGGACCATCTCGGCGCGGTAGCGCCACTGGACGCCGAAACCGGCGAGCTGCCCGCACCGATTCCCTCTCTGTTCGCCGCACGCTGCGGTAAGGACGGCTTCCTTTGGGTCGCCCCGCCGCCCGAAGGTCCCTTCGCGCAGTTCCGCTTTCCGGGCCTGAATTACCATGTCTGGGATGTGAACCTGTTCTACATGGACGTGCGCGCAAATGCCCAGCGGCGGCTTTCCGCCTTTCTTGCAGCACATGCGGGACGTGTCCCCGCCGCCGCCCCCGCCCCATGAGCGAAAATGCCGCCATCCTGGAACCGGACGCCTTCGTTAGCGCTGTGCCACTGGGACGGCGGCTACTCGGCCTCGATGTCGGGACGAAGACCATCGGGCTGGCGGTCTCGGATCCCGACTGGCTGTTGGCAAGTCCTCTTGAAACGATCCGGCGCCGGCGCTGGCAGGAGGATGTCGCACGCCTGCAGGAGATCATCGCGCAATGGCGGATCGGTGGTCTCGTCTGCGGCCTGCCGCTGGTCGAAAAGGGCGGTGACGGCAGGCGCGCACAGGGGGTGCGGCAGGTGGCGCGCAATCTCGTCGCGGCACTCCAACTCCCGCTTGTCTTCGAGGATGAGCGCTTCTCGACGCAGGAGGTCGAACGCATGCTGATCGAGGAGGTGGACATGACGCGCAGGCGACGCGCCCTGCTCATCGACAAGCTCGCCGCCCGCCATATCCTGCAGGGCGCGCTCGACCGTCTGCGTCCACTTTCTAAAGGGACGAGCCGATCGCCGACCTCTGATGACCGATGACCGACAACCGGTCACCGGCGACGCCCCTTGTCTCGCGCATCCTGCACGTCTAGAAGGAGAGCCGACCGGCACGAGACCGGCTCCGACAACAACAAGATGGCCGTCGATGGGCGATCCGAGGGAGCTAACTTCAGGCGGCACTGCGCCGCATCGGCCCCGGTACACAAGACCGGCCGGTGATCCGTTTGCCCATCGCCACCTGCTCGGCATCGAGGGACTGCATCCCTTCGAGATCGAATTCCTGCTCGACGAGGCCGAGCGCTTCGTGCGCTGCCGGCGTGCTCCTGCTGCCAGCCGGCGCGAGGGGCTTACCCAGATCAATCTCTTCTTCGAGGCGTCCACCCGCACCCTGATGTCATTCGAGATCGCTGGCAAGCGGCTCGGCATGGACACGGTTTCCTTTGCGGTCGCCGCCTCGTCGATCAAGAAGGGCGAGACGCTGCTCGATACGGCGCAAACGCTCAATGCCATGCGGCCCGACGTTCTGGTCGTTCGTCACGGCAGTTCGGGGGCCGCCCTTCTGCTTGCCCGCAAGGTGAACTGTGCCGTCATCAATGCCGGTGACGGGCGTCACGAACATCCGACGCAGGCGCTGCTCGACGCGCTCACCATCCGTCGTCGCAAGGGCCGCATCGAGGGACTGGAGATCGCCATCTGCGGCGATATCCTGCATTCGCGCGTCGCCCGCTCGAACATCCATCTGCTGACCACGATGGGGGCACGGGTCCGCCTCGTCGCGCCGCCGACCCTGCTGCCGAATGACGCCCAGGATATCTTCGGCACCCCCGTCTTCACCCGCATGGAAGAGGGGATAGAAGGTGCTGACGTGGTGATGATGCTGCGCCTGCAGAAAGAGCGGATGGCCGGTGCCTATCTGCCGAGCGAGAAGGAATTCTTCCACTTCTACGGACTGACCGCCGAAAAGCTGGCGCTGGCCGCCGATGACGTTCTGGTCATGCATCCCGGGCCGATGAATCGCGGCGTCGAGATCGCCACCGCGGTCGCCGACGATCTTTCTCACTCGGCGATCGAGGAACAGGTCGAGATGGGGGTCGCGGTGCGCATGGCCTGCCTTTCGGTACTGACCCGCCATCTGGTCGAACCGGCAGACGAGAATGCTGACGAATGCTCAAGGGGGCGGGAATGAGCGCGGTAGTCTTTCGCAACGCCCGCCTTCTGGATCCGCAGGCGGAAACCCTGGAAGAGGGTGGGCTGGTCGTCGAGCACGGCCATATCGTCGATATCGGTCATGACGTGAAGGGGGCGAAGGGCACACGCATCATCGATGCGGCGGGGCTGGTGCTGGCGCCGGGTATGATCGACAGCACGACCTTCGCGATCGATCGCATCGCCGCCCTTGCCGGTGGCATCACGAGCATCCTGCTGATGCCGGATGCGAGCCGACCGCCGATCGACCGAGCCTCGATGGTGCAACTCTTTCTCAAGGGGCCGCACGAACGCGACTGGGCGGGGCCTCGGGTTTATCCGACAGGTGCAGCGACGCAGGGTCTCGATGGTGCGGCGATGGCCGAGCTCGGGCTGATGGCCGAAGCCGGCGCGCCCGCCTTTTCCGATGGCAATCGGACGATCGGTAATGCCGGGCTGATGCGCCGCCTGCTCGCACATGCGGCACGCTTCGAACGGCCGGTGATCCAGAAGCCGGAAGATCCTGCGCTTGCCCGCTGCGGGGTGATGCATGAGGGCGCCACCGCCGCCCGCCTCGGCCTGCCGGGCATTCCGGCCGAAGCGGAAGCGCTGATCATCGAACGCGATGCCCGGCTGGCACGCGCAAGCGGCGGGCATGTCCACTTCGCCCCGCTCGCCACTGCCGAGGGGCTGGCTTCCCTCACACGCCTGAAGGACGAGGGCGCCCCCGTCACGGCGGCGACGACGCCCGCCTATTTCCACCTGAATGACGAGGCGGTGGGCGACTACCGGACGTTCGCGCGGCTTTCGCCGCCGCTGCGCAGCGAAGCCGACCGGCTGGCGATCCGCGAGGCGGTGACGGAAGGACGCATCGACATGCTGTGTTCGGCGCACACCCCGCTTGGCGAGGACGACAAGCGCCTGCCCTTCGAGGAAGCCGCTCCCGGCGCCATCGGCTACGAGACGCTGCTGCCGCTTTCGCTTACGCTGGTTCATGACGGCGCGATCAGCCTGCCTGCGCTCTGGCGGATGCTCAGTCTTGCGCCCGCCGAGCTGCTCGGCCTGCCGCAAGGCCGTCTTGCGATCGGCGCACCTGCGGACCTCATCCTCTTCGACCCCGAATTCGCCTGGCGGATCGAGGCGGCAAGCCTCCATAGCGATACCGCCAACACGCCCTTCGACGGCCTGCCCGTGCATGGCCGCACCCGGCTTGCCATGGTGGGCGGGCGCATTCTCTTCGACGAGCGCGACGCGCTCTAGCGAACAACAGGCGGGAAAGAGCGCATGCTAAGGAGGCCCGGCGGATGAACATCACCGATCCGACAACAGCGGCGCTAATCAGCGGCGTGCTCGGCTATCTGCTCGGTTCGATTCCTTTCGGACTGGTACTGACCCGGCTCGCCGGCGGCCCGGATATTCGCCGTATCGGTTCCGGCAACATCGGCGCCACCAATGTCCTGCGCACGGGCCACAAGGGGCTGGCGCTCGCGACCCTCATCGGCGATGCCGGCAAGGGAGCAGCGGCCTATCTGATCGCTCGCCAGCTTGCGCCCGAGTGGGCGATTCTCGCCGGGGCCGCCGCCTTTGTCGGCCATCTCTACCCGCTCTACACCGGCTTTCGGGGCGGCAAGGGGGTGGCGACCTTTCTCGGCCTGATGCTGGCGGTTTCCTGGCCGGTCGGACTTGCCTGCGCGCTGACCTGGCTTGCCACCGCTCTCGCCTTCCGGACCTCCTCGCTTTCGGCACTGGTGATGACGCTGCTCTCGCCGCTCTATGCCTGGCTGTGGGGACCGCGCGGTCTGTCGCTGGTCGCTTTCGCCATGGCGATCGCCATCTATATCAAGCACCTTGACAACATCCGCCGTCTGGTGAAAGGCGAGGAACCGAGGATCGGCGCAGGCAGGTCGAAGGCAGCCCCCCGCGACTCCTGAAGGTAGCCGATCCCGCTCTGACGCTTTCCCGCGATTGCGGACCCGCCCCTGGTCTGCAAACACAAGGGAATCGGTGCGCGCTGCCGATCCCGACCCGTCACGAATGATAGAGGGGGCTTTTCATGTTCTTCGAACCTTCCCCGGAGGAATTCGCACCCCGCCCGCTGGACGAGGCGGAACGCCTGGCACGCCTGCGGCTGGCGCGTACCGAGACGATCGGACCGATCGGCTTCCGGGCACTGATCGCGCGTTACGGGACGGCCAGGGCGGCGATCGAGGCGGTGCCGGAATTGGCGAAACGCGGTGGACGCACCCGCCCCTTGCGGATTCCGGGCGAACGGGCGGCACGTGCCGAACTGAAGGCGGCGGCCGCCCATGGCGCCCGGGCCCTGTTTCTCGGCGAGGCCGGATATCCGAAGATGCTGGCCGCGATCGAGGACGCGCCGCCGGTCCTGTTCGTACAGGGTGCGACACATCTGCTCGAAACCCGCTCGGTGGCGATCGTGGGGGCGCGCAACGCCAGCGCCGCCGGACTGACCCAGGCCCGGCGCTTTTCCGCCGCGCTCGGCGAGGAAGGCTATGTCATCGTCTCGGGGCTTGCCCGCGGTATCGACGGCGCCGCGCATGAAGCCGCCCTGGCCACCGGCACGATCGGCGTGCTCGCCGGTGGCCTTGACATCGTCTATCCGAAGGAAAATGCCGCCCTGATGCGCGCGATTGCCGAACAGGGTGTGCTGGCGAGCGAAGAGCCACTCGGCATGCGTCCGTCCGCGCGGCATTTCCCGAAGCGCAACCGGATCGTCTCGGGGCTTTCGCTGGGTGTCGTCGTGATCGAAGCGGCACAGCGCTCGGGCTCGCTGATCACCGCACGGCTGGCCGGCGAACAGGGGCGCGAGGTCTTCGCGGTTCCCGGTTCACCGATGGACGCGCGGTCCTGCGGCACCAACCGGCTGATCAAGCAGGGCGCCTATCTGGTGGAGTCGGCCGATGACGTGCTGGCGGTGCTCGAAGATCTCCGTCCCCCGATCGGCGAACCGGAGAAAGAGGGCCCCTTCTCGATCGCCGGACGCGGCGGCGCGCGCGAGGCATCGGAAGCGCTCAAGCTGGAATTGCGTGCCCTGCTTTCCTTCACCCCTGTGGCGGTCGATGTGCTGGTGCGCGAAACGGGTGCCGACCCGGCCGAGATCGCCGCTGCGCTGCTGGAGCTGGAGATCGCCGGTCTTGTCATCCGCCTGCCCGGCGGGCGGGTGGCGTTGCGCCCCGAAGAAGAGTGATATCATCCCGCGCCGGGCATCATTGCGTTGGAAGGGCGCCGCATCTGGTCATTGACACCCGGCCCAAGGCTCATTAGCTCCACACGAGGCCGGTGGTCCGTCCCCAGAGCTTGCGCACCGGCCGGATCGGCGATTTTCGCAGGCCGCATTCCGCCGGCCGGCAGAAAGCGCCCGGGTTGGAACGAAAGGCATTCATGGACATCGTCGTCGTCGAATCTCCGGCCAAGGCCAAGACCATCAACAAATATCTCGGCAAGGACTACAAGGTGCTTGCCTCCTATGGTCATGTCCGCGACCTGCCGGCCAAGGACGGTTCCGTCGATCCCGAGCACGGTTTTCGGATGAAGTGGCAGGTCGATCCGAAATCGGCAAAGCATCTCAAGGAGATCGCACAAGCGATCGAGAAGGGCGACCGGCTGATCCTGGCGACCGACCCCGACCGCGAGGGCGAGGCGATCTCGTGGCATGTGCTTGATGTGCTGAAGAAACGCAAGGCACTCAAGGACAAGCCCGTCGAACGGGTGGTCTTTCACGAAATCACCAAGCGCGCGATCGAAGAGGCGATCCGCCACCCCCGGGCCATCGACGAAAAGCTGGTGGAAGCCTATCTGGCGCGCCGCGCGCTCGACTATCTGGTCGGCTTCACGCTCTCTCCGGTGCTCTGGCGCAAGCTGCCGGGTGCGCGCTCGGCCGGACGCGTTCAGTCGGTGGCGCTTCGCCTGGTGTGCGAACGCGAGGTCGAGATTGAGCGCTTCGAGCCGCGCGAATACTGGACGGTCGAGGCTGAGCTTCTCTCGGCCGCAGGACAGCTGTTCCGGGCGCGTCTGGCGCGTCTTGACGGCGAGACATTGAAGAAATTCGATCTCGACAGCGAAGAAAAGGCGCATCGTGCCGCCGAACGGGTGGCCGAAGGCCTGTTCACGGTCGAAAAGGTCGATGTCCGCCCGACCCGGCGTCGGCCGCCGCCGCCCTTTACGACTTCAACCCTGCAGCAGGAAGCGGCGCGCAAGCTCGGTTTTTCCGCCAAGCACACGATGCGGATCGCCCAGAATCTCTATGAGGGCAAGACGGTCCATGGCGAAACGATGGGCCTGATCACCTACATGCGTACCGACTCGGTGGCACTCGCCGGGGAAGCGGTGCAGGCGATCCGCGGACTCGTGAAGTCCCGTTTCGGCGAAGCCTATCTGCCGGCACGCCCCAATGTCTTCAAGGCACGCGCCAAGAATGCACAGGAAGCGCATGAGGCGATCCGGCCAACCAACCCTGCTTTGCACCCGGCCGACGTGCGTGCCTTTCTGAGTGAGGACGAGGCGAAGCTCTATGAGCTGATCTGGCGGCGGGCGGTGGCCTGTCAGATGGCCCCGGCCGAAATCGAGCAGACCGCCGCCACCCTCGTCTCGACAGGCGGCGACATGGCCCTGAAGGCGACCGGTTCGGTGATCCGTTTCGAGGGTTTCCTCAAGCTCTATGAAGAAGGGCGGGACGAGCCGGCCAATGAGAACGAGAAGGCGGACCGCCTGCCGAAGCTCACCCCCGGCGAACGCGCCGAGGTCAAGCGCGCCATCCCCGAACGGCACGTCACCAAGCCGCCGCCTCGCTATACGGAAGCCAGCCTCGTCAAGAAGCTCGAAGAGCTCGGCATCGGCAGGCCGTCCACCTATGCCTCGATCCTCTCGGTGCTTCAGGAACGCAACTATGTGCGCCTCGAAAAGAAGCGCTTCGTGCCCGAGGACAAGGGAAGACTGGTCGTCGCCTTTCTCGAAAGCTTCTTCGACCGCTATGTGGAATACGATTTCACCGCCCATCTCGAGGAAGAACTCGACGAGATCAGCCGTGGCGAGCGTGAGTGGAAGGCGGTGCTGGAGGAATTCTGGAAGGACTTTTCGCACCGCACCGACGAGGTGATGAAGATCCGCACCGCCGAGATTCTCGATCGCCTCAATCAGTATCTGGCACCGATGATCTTCCCGCCCCGCGAGGACGGCAGCGATCCGCGCCGATGCCCCGAATGCGGTGAAGGAAAGCTATCGCTCAAGGTCGGACGCTATGGCGCCTTCATCGGCTGCTCGCGCTATCCCGAATGCCGCTACACACGCCCGTTCAGCGAAGCTAATGGCGATAAGGACGCATCTGCCGAAGGCGCGGAGGACAAGGCAGGAAATGGTGAACGGCTGCTCGGCCATGATCCGGAAACGGGGGCGCCGATCCGGCTGAAGTCGGGGCGGTTCGGCCCCTATGTCGAGCGCGAGGCGGCGGGCGGCGAGGAGAAGCCGGCGCGTGCCTCGCTGCCGAAGGGAAAGGCGGTGGACGAGGTCGATCTCGGCTATGCGCTGAAGCTGCTCTCGCTGCCGCGCAGGATCGGGACCCATTCCGAAACCGGCGAACCCGTCCTGGCGGGGATCGGGCGTTACGGGCCCTATGTCCAGCACGGCCGAACCTATGCGAATCTCGGCGATGTCGATGAGGTCTTCGAGGTGGGCATGAACCGGGCGCTGGCCCTGCTGGAAGAGCGCGAGCGGACCCGCAAGGCCAAAGGCGGCGAGGTGCTGAAAGAACTCGGCCCCCATCCCGACACCGGCGAACCACTCAGGATCCTCGCGGGCCGCTATGGCCCCTATGTCAGGCACGGCAAGGTGAATGCGAGCCTGCCGAAGGGACGGGCCATCGAAGAGGTGACGCGGGAAGAAGCCCTCTTGCTGCTCAAGGCGCGCGAGGAGAAGATGAAATCCGGCAAGCCAAGCGGTCGGTCGAAGAAGGCCGCCGGACGCAGCCGGACTTGAATCGCGCCTCATGCCGCGCGACATGTTCGGGCGAAGGTCGGGTGACCGTTCCGACCTGCAAGATGACGGCAGTCAATGCCGGATGAAGGAAAGCCGAAGGCGGGATCCTCTCATCAACGGCGAACGAAACGGCGCATCCATCGGACGTACCGCTTGCCAGGGGACGGATTTTTTATCAAACGAACGTTCGAAATTATGTGATAGCCATTTCTGACGCCGATGAGCGGTTACACGGTCACGCGATCACAAAGAGACTAAGAAGAACGGTCACAAAGAGACAAAGAAGAAAAGATACATGGAACGAAAAACCGGAAAGACCGGAAACAGGCCAGAAGACAGACCCGCCCCGCGTGCGAAGGCGGCCGGCGCGCCGGCGCGACAGAAACCGGACAATAAGCGCAAGCGCCATCAGGGTGGGCTGCCGAGCCGCGAGGATCTGATCGCCTATCTGGAGCGCGAACAGGGCAAGCTCACCAAGCGCGAGATCGCCCGGGCCTTCGGCGTCAAGGGGGCCGAGCGCGTCGCGCTCAAGCGGATGCTGCGCGAGCTTGAGGAGGAAGGCGTCATCGCCCGCGATGCCGGCCGCGTGCTGCGACCTGCCCATCGCCTGCCCCATGTGATGGTCGTCGAGGTGACCGGAATCGACGAGCTCGGCGATCTCGCCGCCCGCCCAGTCCACTGGGAGCATGACGAACCGCCACCGCCGATCCACCTGGCGCCGATGAAGGGGCGGCGGGTCCGCACGCTCGGCATCGGTGAGCGGGCGCTGGTACGGCTTGCCCCCGCCCATGACGAACCGGGCTATATCGGACGCGTCGTCAAGGTGCTCGAAGGAGCGCCAAAGACGGTGCTGGGCGTCTTCCGGGGCGGGGAACTGGGCGGCCGCGTCATCTCGGTGGAAAAGAAGGCGCGCTCGGAATTCATCGTCGCACCCGAGCATGTCAATGGTGCGCGCGACGGGGAGCTCGTCCTTGCCGAGGTCCTGCCCATGCGGCGGGCGCGCACCCATGGCCTCAAGCAGGTGCGGATCCGAGAACGCCACGGCGACGTATCGAAGCCGGCGCACATCTCGCTG
>RFIU01000208.1 GCA_003695555.1 Alphaproteobacteria bacterium | reverse complement strand
GTGCTTCAGCTTGGCGATCGCAACGGCAGCGGAAGCCGCGACCGAAGGCGGCGGTGAAGCGGTGAACATGTAGGGGCGGCAGGTAAAGCGCAGAATCTCGAACTTCGGATGGTCGCTGACGCAAAAACCGCCGACCGTGCCGACCGATTTGGAAAAGGTGCCGACGATGAAATCGACGTCCTTCTCGACCCCGAGCTCCTCGGCCACGCCGCGGCCGTAATGGCCGCAGAAGCCCATCGAATGCGCCTCGTCCACCAGGATCTGCGCGCCCGCCTCATGGGTCGCCGCCACCAGCTCCTCCAGCGGCGCGCGATCGCCGAGCATCGAGTAGATGCCTTCCACGACCACCAGCTTGCCCGCATCGGCCGGCAGACGGCCGAGGCGACGGGCGAGGTCATCCGGATCATTGTGACGAAAGCGTACGACGTCGGCCTGTCCCATCGCACAGCCGTCATAGATGGAGGCGTGCGAGTCGGCATCGATCACGACATAGTCGCCACGGCCCGCGAGCGTCGATATGATGCCGAGATTGGCCTGATAGCCGGTCGAAAAGACCATTGCGTGCGCCCGGCCGTAGAAGTCCTTCAAGGTCTCCTCGAGTTCCAGGTGCAGGCGGTAGGTGCCGTTCAGGATCCGGCTGCCGGTGGTGCCGGTACCGAACCGCTCGAGCGCCTCGCGCGCCGCAGCGATGGCGTCGGGATCGAAGGTCATCGCCATGTAGTTATTGGTGCCGGCAAGGATCGTCCGCCGCCCGTCGATCACCGCCTCGGTCGGCGAGAGCACCTCATCCATGGTGATTTCCAGCGGATCGGGCTCGAAATCGGCAAGCCGGGCGCGTTCGGCGATCAGCGGATCGAACTTGTCGAAGAGGTCGCGGCTCATCGCCCCTTCTCCCGGATTTCATCGACGGCCGCCGCGACCTCGGCGACGGTTTCAAGATCGGGCAGGCGGTTGAGGGGAATGACGATGTCGAACTCGTCCTCGATCGCGGCGACGAGATCCATCACGGTCAGCGAATCGAGATCGAGATCGATGGCGAATGTCGTCGTCGGCGTGATCTCGACTCCCTTGCGGTTGAAGGGCGCGATCAGCGCGACGATGCGCTCATAGGTTTCGCGGTGGGGTTCGATATTGATGGAATCGGCAGTCATCCGGCGCTTCCCGTCCGATGATCCTTAGGGCGCCGCAAATCCGCATGGGCGGGTTGCGGCGTTCTTCAGCTCCGCCCTATCCCATGTGCGGCGCCGGCGCAAGTCGCCGGCCCGGCGATCGAAAGCGGGTCTTTTTACCCTTCGTCATTCTCGGTGAGTACCGCGACACCGGGCAGGGTGCGGCCTTCCATCCATTCGAGAAAGGCGCCGCCGGCCGTCGAGACATGTGTCAGCCGGTCGGCGACACCGGCAAGGTGAAGGGCGGCCACCGTATCGCCGCCGCCGGCTACCGCCACCAGTTCGCCATTTCCGGCCATTTCGGCCACTGCCTCGGCGAGCGCGACGGTGGCCCGTTCGAAGGGATGCGTTTCGAAGGCACCCAAGGGCCCGTTCCAGATCAGTGAGCGGCAGGTCGAAAGCACCTCGATGAAACTGCGTACCGTCGCCGGCCCGAAGTCGAGAATCATCTCGTCATCCGCCACTTCGTCCGGGGCGCAGACGCGGGTGGGGGCATCCTCGCGGAATTCGCGCGCCACCACCAGATCACGGGGCAGGTGCAGGGCGACGTGACGCTCTGCCGCGTTCGCGAGGATCCGCCGCGCCGTCTCGACCCGGTCCTCCTCGATCAGCGAGCGGCCGACCTCCAGTCCCTTCGCCTTCAGGAAGGTATTGGCCATCGCGCCGCCGATCATCAGATGATCGACCTTTTCGAGCAGGGCTTCGAGAACCTCGATCTTGGTCGAGATCTTGGCACCGCCGATGATCGCGGCAAGCGGGCGCTCGGGATTCGAGAGCACGCGCTCGAGCGCGTCGATCTCGGCGGCGAAGGCGCGGCCGGCGGCGCTCGGCAGCAGGTGGGCGATGGCATGCACCGAGGCGTGCGCTCGGTGCGCGACCGAAAAGGCGTCATCGACATAGAAATCGCCATTGGCGGCAAGTGCGGCGGCGAAATCCGGATCGTCGGCCTCTTCGCCCGGATGAAAGCGCAGGTTTTCCAGAAGCGTGATGCCGGCGCCTTCCGCAATCGCCGCTGCTGCCGGTTCACCAATGCAGTCCTCGGCGAAGACGACCCTTTCGCCGACCAGCGATTCCAGCGCCCCGACCACCGGGCGCAGGCTCATTTCGGGCCGGCGCGCGCCCTTCGGACGACCGAAATGGCTCATCAGGACGACCCGCGCGTCGGCGCGTCGAAGATCATCGATGGTGGCAAGCGAGGCACGGATCCGGGTATCATCACTGACCCGGCCCGTATCGTCCATCGGCACATTGTAATCGACACGCACCAGCACGATGCGCGATTCCAGCGTGCCGAGATCCTCGATGCGACGCAGTCTTCCCATCGACCGGGACTCCTTGCTTGCTCGGCGGATAGCGAGCGGATCTCAGTCGAGGGCCGCCAGAGCGCGGGCGGTATCGACCATGCGGTTCGAAAAACCCCACTCGTTGTCGTACCAGCTCATCACCCTGACGAAGCGGCCATCGATCACCTGCGTGCCGGAGGCGTCGAAGGTGGAACTCACCGGGCAGTGGTTGAAATCGATCGAGACCGCCGGTTCGTCGATGAAATCGAGGACGCCCTTCATCGGCCCTTCGGCGGCCGCACGGATCAGCGCGTGAATCTCCTCGACACTCGTCTCGCGCGCCGCATCGAAAGCGAGATCGACCATCGAGACATTGGCGGTCGGCACCCGCACCGCCGATCCGTCGAGGCGGCCGGCGAGTTCGGGCAGCACCAGCCCGACCGCCCGCGCCGCGCCGGTCGAGGTCGGGATCATCGACAGTGCTGCTGCCCGCGCGCGCCGCGGATCCTTGTGCAGGCTGTCCTGCAGCCGCTGGTCCGCAGTATAGGCGTGCACCGTCGTCATGTAGCCGCGCTCGATGCCGATCGCCTCGTGCAGCACCTTGGCGACCGGCGCCAGACAGTTGGTCGTGCAGGAGGCGTTCGAGACGATGCGGTATTCCGGCTTCAGCTGGTCATGATTGACGCCATAGACGACCGTCAGGGGCACGTTCTTCGCCGGCGCCGAGATCAGCACCCGCCTCGCGCCGCCTTCAAGGTGGGCGGCAGCCTTCTCGCCGTCGGTGAAGCGGCCGGTGCACTCGGCGACCACGTCGATGCCGAGATCGCTCCAGGGCAGCTTCGTCGGATCAGGCTCGGCGAAGACGCGCACTTCCCGCCCATCGACGATCATCGCGCCGTCGGTGGCCTTCACCTCGCCCGGATAGCTGCCGTGGACCGAATCTCGCTTGAAGAGATAGGCGTTCATTTCGGCATCGCCGAGATCATTGATCGCCACCACCTCGACATTGCCGAGATGACGCTCGTGAATGGCCCGCATCACCAGACGGCCGATGCGGCCGAAGCCGTTGATCGCAAGACGGACGGTCATGAGTGTTTCCTCGAATCTGTTCTTAGGAGTCGGGTGTTGGAACGAGCCGGATGGATGGCGTGCAGGTGCGTGCCGGCTCGAACTCGTTCTGCTTCTTATAGCCGTGCCTCGATCGCTTCAAGGACATGCTCGGCATCGAGGCCGAAATGGCGATAGAGATCGGCCGCTGGCGCGCTCGCCCCGAAGCCGCGCATGCCGAGAATGAGGCCATGGCTTCCGACGAAACGCTCCCAGCCCATCGGCGCGGCGGCCTCGAGCGCGACCTTGAGCGCATCCGACGCATCGCCATCGAGAATCGTCGCCCGGTACTGTTCGTCCTGTTCGTCGAACAGTTCCCAGCAGGGAACCGAGACGAGCCGGGTCGGCGTTCCCTTTTCCTCCAGACGACAACGCACCTCATCGGCGATGGCGACCTCTGAGCCGGTGGCATAGAGGATGACGCGCGGGCTCGCACTCGCCTCACGCAGGACATAGGCGCCGCGCGCGCAGAGATTCTCGGCGCTTTCCTCGCAACGCACCTGCGGCACGCCCTGACGGGTGAGCGCCAGCAGTGACGGCCCCGATGCGTGGGACAGCGCGAGTTCCCAGCATTCGGCCGTCTCGATTGCATCGGCCGGACGGAAGACACGCAGATTCGGCATCGCCCGCAATGAGGCCAGATGCTCGACCGGCTGATGGGTGGGGCCGTCTTCGCCAAGACCGATCGAATCGTGGGTCATCACATGGACAACCCGCAGGCCCATCAGCGCCCCCACCCGGATGGCCGGGCGCGAATAGTCGGCGAACACCAGGAAGGTGCCGCCATAGGGGATGAAACCGCGGTGCAGGGCGATGCCGTTCATCGCCGCCGCCATCGCATGTTCGCGCACCCCATAATGGATGTAGCGGCCCGAGAAATCGTCCGCCTCGATTTCCTCCATGCCGGCGGTTTTCGTATTGTTCGAGCCGGTCAGGTCCGCCGACCCGCCGACCGTCTCGCCGACGACCTCGTTGATCACCTCCAGCGCCATCTGCGAGGCCTTTCGGGTCGCCACCTTGACCGGCTCGGCAATAAGACGCCGGCGCAGCGCCGCGAGCGCCTCGCGCCAGCCTTCCGGCAGTTCGCCGTGCTGGCGGCGCTCGAAGTCCCGGCGGCGGTCGTCGGGCAGCTCCGCAAGCCGCGCCAGCCACTCGGCATGTTCCTCCTGGCATCGCCTGCCGACCGCGCGCCAGGCATCAAGGATCGGTTGCGGGATCTCGAAGGGAGGGTAGGGCCAGCCGAGCCGCTCGCGGGCCTCGCGCACCTCCTCTTCACCCAGCGGCGCGCCGTGACTGGCCGCCGTTCCCGCCTTGTGCGGCGCGCCATAGCCGATCACCGTCCGGCAGGCGACGAGCACCGGACGGTCCTGGGTCAATGCCAGTTCGATTGCCGCGCGGATCGCGTCTTCGTCATGGCCATCGACGCCGAGGGTTGCCCAGCCATAGGCCTCGAAGCGCTTGCGCACGTCCTCGGACGTCGCCAACCGCGTAGAGCCGTCGATCGAGATGCCGTTGTCGTCCCACAGCACGATCAACCGGTTGAGCCTGAGATGGCCGGCCAGTGCCGCCGCCTCGTGGCTGATGCCCTCCATCAG
>RFIU01000207.1 GCA_003695555.1 Alphaproteobacteria bacterium | reverse complement strand
GGTTGCGCTCGCCGGGCCTGTCACCAATCTGCTCCTTGCTCTTGCCGCCGTCCTGCTGCTGCCGCTGACCATGCTGCTGCCTGACGCACTCGCCCGCTGGGCGCAGCCGATGCTGCAGATCATGGTTTTCTTCAACTGCATCATCGCCGTCTTCAACATGATGCCGATTCCGCCGCTTGACGGTGGAAGGGTGGCGGTGGCGGTGCTGCCGCGTTCTCTTGCGCGCGAGCTGGCGCGGCTCGAACCCCATGGCATGCTGATCGTGCTCGGCCTTTTCTTCCTGCTGCCGCTGGTCTCTGCGATGGCGGGATCGAGCTTCAACCCAGCCGCCACCCTGATCTTCTATCCCAGCCAGATGCTGGCCAGGTCGTTGCTCGCTCTGGTCGGCCTTTGATGGGACGGGTCTAGGAATGCGGTGCCGATGACAGGGCGTGACGAGGAGAGGCGGACACTCGACGAGCGAAAGGATGCGACCGGTCGGCTTTCGCCGGTCGGCGTCGGGGCGCAGCGAGCCGACGATGGCGAAAGCCTCATCGTTTCGATGGAAGGCTTCGAAGGTCCGCTCGACCTGCTGTTAATGCTGGCCCGGACCCAGAAGGTCGATCTGGCGAAGATTTCGGTGCTGGCGCTTGCCGAACAGTATATCGCTTTCATCGAGCGCGCCCGGCTTCTGCGCATCGAAGTGGCGGCCGACTATCTCGTCATGGCCGCCTGGCTCGCCTTTCTGAAGTCGCGCCTGCTGTTGCCACGCGAAGAGGAGGATACCGAACCCGACGCGCAGGAAATGGCGTTGCGCCTGCAACTGCGGCTGCAACGGCTGGAGGCGATGCGCGAGGCTGCCGAACGCCTCTTGGCGCGCGACCGGCTGGGCCGCGACGTCTTCGTTCGCGGAGCGCCCGAGGGCTTGGCGGTGCAGCGGGCGATTCGACACGATGCGACGCTGTTCGAGCTGCTGCGCGCCTATGGGGGGCTGCGCATCCGTCGCGAGCGGCCGCCGCTGCACATCCGTCGTCGCCCGGTCTATGCCTTTGAAGAGGCGCTCCGCCGACTCGAGCGGTTGCTCGGCCATCGCTTCGAATGGGCCGCGCTCGAAGCCTTTCTGCCCGAGGACCTGCGCGATCCGGGCTTGACCCGTTCGGCACTGGCCAGCATGTTCGCCGCCAGCCTGGAAATGGCCCGGCTGGGCAAGGCCGAACTGCGCCAGCACGAAACCTTCGGCCCGATCTATATGCGGGGCGTGGCCGGTACTCCTGAGGAAGAAGACGAGTCGTGAGCGAGCCTCCCGAAATGCCCGAAGAAGACGCCGCCACGGCCGGAGCGGATACGCCGGCCGGCGGGTCCGAAGCGGAAACGGACTGGGCGATCGAACGGATGATCGAAGCCTTGCTGTTCGCCGCAAGCGAACCGCTTACAGAAGATGAGATCGCCGAGCGCCTGCCACGCGAGGCCGATGTTCGCGCGGCGCTCGACCGGCTTGCGGAGTTCTACGGACACAGGGGGGTTCAGCTCGTACGGGTCGCCGGGCGCTGGCAGATGCGCACTGCCCCGGATCTCGCCTTCCTGCTGCGTCGCGAGGTCGAGGAGCCGCGCCGCCTGTCTCGCGCGGCGATCGAGACGCTTGCGATCATCGCCTATCATCAGCCGGTCACCCGCGCGGAGATCGAGGAGATCCGCGGCGTATCCGTGTCGAAGGGAACGCTCGACATCCTCTTCGAGGCAGGCTGGATCCGCCCTGCCGGCCGCCGCGAGGTGCCGGGTCGGCCGCTGCAGTTCGCGACCACGCGCGAGTTTCTGGTGCATTTCGGCCTCGACCGGATCGACGACCTGCCGGGTCTCGGCGAGCTCAAGGCCGCCGGCCTGCTCGAGAGCATCGACGAGGCGCTCGCCCGACTCGAACAGGAGGAAACGGAGGCCGGTAAGACAGAAAGCGATACGCCGGGTGCCGGCACACCCCCTGCCAGCCTTCCGATCGCGCCTGGCGAAACCGGGCATGGCACGCCCGAGGAGGAAGAACGCGATGAGGACAGGCCTTCGGGCGTCGCCGACATCGACATGCCTTTCGAGAAGAAATAATGACGAATTGTTTCTGTCCGGGGATTGATCTTCTCCCGTTCCTGTTCAATACATGAGTGTGCCGCTCGTCTCGTCGAGGCGAAGGGAACAGTTTTCTTCCGCCCGGCAGGGGGCTAATGGATTGTCCGTGTCGCGGGCTTCTGGCACAGTGGCGCGAGCCCGGCGGGGAAGCCGTCATCGGTTCCCTTGCATTGCTGTCGGCTGCCACCAAGTCATCTTGTGGCACGAGCGCAGTGCGTTCCGGCCACGCAGGCAGCAAGTGCGTGCGAGGGGTGCGTTTCATACGGGAGTAGGGAGTTCGAGGCATGAGCATCGGTATCTGGCAGATCATCATCGTCGCCATCATCGTCGTCCTGCTGTTCGGACGCGGTAAGATTTCCGAACTGATGGGCGATGTCGCCAAGGGAATCACGAGCTTCAAGAAGGGCCTGCGCGAGGCCGAGGAACTTGACGCGCAGCCTGCGCCGAAACTCGAGCAGCAGGCCGCCGATGTCGCCACGCCCGAGGTGGGCGGGGCGCAGGCAGAGAGCGAAAAGGACAAGGCGGCAACTCCTTCGGCCTGATCCGCAGGCCGGCATCCGTCCGGTGTTGCCGCCATCGACCCCTTTGACGATGGTGTTCCCGGGGCCGGCGTGATCAGGCCGCGCACGTCAAGGGAGAAAGGCGGGCGATGTTCGATATTGCCTGGAGCGAAATGCTGGTGGTGGCGGTGGTCCTGATCATCGTCGTCGGTCCGCGCGACCTGCCGAAGGTGATGCGCGGGATCGCCCAGCTCTATGGCAAGGCCCGTTCGCTCGCCGGCAAGTTTCGCGCCGACATGGATTCGCTCGCCCGAGAGGTCGAGCTCGAGGAGCTTCGGCGCAAGGTCAAGATGTACGAGTTCCAGGATCCCAAGCAGGAGCTTACCCGCCTGATCGATCCCGATCTTCCCGGCACCCCTGCGCCGGTGCCGAATGCCCCGGCGAGTGCCTCGGCATCAGCGGCAGACGGGGCCGAAGCGCAGCCCGATGCCTCTTCGCGTCCCGACGAGGCCCCGGCCGCTGCGACCTCCGGCGATGCGCCGGCGCGGCGGCCGACCATCGATGACCCGGCGGACAGCAGCGGGAGGGACGGCTCGTGACCTCTGCGCCTTCGCCATCGCCCGGCCCTGTCGATCATCCCGCCGACGAGATCGAGGACGAGCTCGAAGCCACTCGCGCGCCCTTGATCGAACATCTCGTGGAATTGCGTCGCCGGCTGATCTATTCGATCGTCGGGGTCTTCGTCGCCTTCATCGCCTGCTGGTTCGTTGCCGACGAGATCTACAATTTTCTCACCATTCCACTTGCCGAGGCGCTCGCCGGGGCGGGGCATGACCATCACCGGATGATCTATACGGCGCTTCAGGAAGCCTTCTTCACCAAGGTCAAGGTCGCCTTCTTCGGCGCGCTTTTTCTCGCCTTTCCGATCATCGGCATGCAGCTCTGGCGGTTTGTCGCTCCCGGTCTTTATCGGCATGAGCGGCGTGCGCTGCTGCCCTTCCTGATCGCGACCCCGGTGCTCTTCGTGCTTGGCGCGGCGCTGGTCTATTATCTCGTCATTCCGCTCGCCTGGAACTTTTTCATCAGCTTCGAACAGCCAGGTGGCCCGGGAACCCTGCCGATTCAGCTCGAGGCCAAG
This sequence comes from Alphaproteobacteria bacterium, assembly GCA_003695555.1. Taxonomy (GTDB): domain Bacteria; phylum Pseudomonadota; class Alphaproteobacteria; order Sphingomonadales; family Rhodothalassiaceae; genus J084. The sequence goes on along the minus strand of RFIU01000207.1, from coordinate 3,326 downwards.
GTGAGCGAGTATCTCTCGCTGATCATGAAGCTGATCATCGCCTTCGGTCTCGCCTTCCAGCTTCCCGTCGTTCTCACCCTGTTGGGGCGCGCAGGGCTGATCACCGCCGACGATCTTCGTGCCAAGCGCAAGTATGCCGTGGTCATCGCCTTTGCCATGGCGGCGGTCCTGACGCCTCCGGACGTCATCAGCCAGATCGCGCTTGGCATTCCGATCCTGCTGTTATACGAGCTATCCATCCTCGCCATCGCCATGTCCGAAAAGAAGCGGCAGGAGCGCGAAGGAGCGGACGGATCCTGAAGCGCTGGCGCCTGAATAGGGCTTGCGAATCGGGGAAGCCGCCGGTCGGCGGGGGATGGTGATCGCCTGAACGGAATGCCGGGCCAATGCTGGATATCACGCACATCAGGGAAGATACGGAAGAAATCGCCCGACGCCTTTCCTCCCGCGGCGAGCCGGTCGATCTGACGCCGATCCGGGATCTTGACGCCCGTCGTCGGCAGCTGATGACCGAATTGCAGGAGCTGCAGGCCCGCCGCAACGCCGCCTCGCGTGAGATCGGTGCGGCGATGAAGGCGGGCGAACGCGAACGCGCCGAAGAACTGAAGCGTGAGGTCGCCACCCTGAAGGACCGCATGGCCGCTCTGGAAGAGGCGGTGCGCACCACCGGCGAGGAGCTGGAGGCGGCCATGCTGCGGCTTCCCAATCTGCCCGACGAGGACGTTCCGATCGGGGCGGACGAAAACGACAATCTCGAACTGCGCCGCTGGGGAGACGTCCCTGAGTTTGCCTTTGAACCGAAGCCGCATTACGAACTCGGCGAGGCGCTGGACGGGATGGACTTCGAAACCGCAGCGCTCCTGTCGGGCGCCCGTTTCGTTGTCCTGGAAGGCGAGGTTGCGAGACTGCACCGTGCCATCGGGCAGTTCATGATCGATCTGCACACCCGCGAACATGGCTATCGTGAGGTCGCCCCGCCGCTGTTGGTGCGCGAAGCGGCTCTCATCGGCACTGGACAGTTGCCGAAATTCGCCGAGGACCTTTATCGCGCCGGAGACGAACATTGGCTGATCCCGACGGCGGAAGTGCCATTGACCAATCTCTGGCGCGAACGGATCGTCGAGGAAGAGACGCTTCCGCGCCGCGTTACGGCCCTGACCGCCTGCTTCCGGGCGGAAGCCGGTGCGGCCGGCCGGGATACCCGCGGCATGCTGCGTCAGCATCAGTTCGAGAAGGTCGAACTGGTCTCGCTCACCCGTCCCGAGGACTCTGCCGATGAGCTGGAGCGGATGACGCGCTGCGCCGAAGAGGTGCTGCGCCGTCTTGAGATCCCCTATCGGGTGATGCTGCTTTGTACTGGTGACATGGGCTTTTCGGCGGCGAAAACCTACGATATCGAGGCCTGGCTGCCGGGTCAGGCGCGCTATCGAGAGATATCGAGCTGCTCGAACTGCCGGGATTTCCAGGCCCGGCGGATGCGCCTGCGCATACGCGCCGCGGGCGAGAAGAAGACCCGCCTCGCCCATACCCTCAACGGTTCCGGGGTGGCGGTCGGGAGAGCGCTGATCGCAGTCATGGAAAACCATCAGCAGGCCGACGGTTCGATCCGGGTGCCGCCGGCACTGCGCCCCTATCTTGACGGGCTGGAAAGGATCGGTGGATGAGCGATCGGCGGATTTCGACCGAGCGGATTCTGATTTCGAATGACGACGGCATTCATTCGCCGGGTCTATCCATTCTCGAAGAGATCGCCGGCCACCTTTCGGATGAGGTCTGGGTGGTCGCGCCGGAGTTCGAACAGTCTGGTGCCGGCCACTCACTTTCGCTTTCTCAGCCGCTTCGCGTCCGTCGACTCGAAGAGCGGCGCTTTGCGATCCGCGGCACACCGACCGACTGCGTCATGTTCGCGATCAACCATCTGATGCGCGAGCGGCGCCCGACACTGGTGCTGTCGGGCATCAACCGCGGCGGCAATCTGGCCGAGGACATCACCTATTCGGGCACGGTCGCGGCGGCGATGGAAGGAACACTGGCGGGGATACCGTCGATTGCGCTTTCGCAGTGCATTCGACCGCGCCCCGAGCGGACCAACTGGGAGCCGGCGCGCCGCTGCACCCGTGCGGCGATCGAATCGGCGATCGCCTGCGGCTGGCCGGAAGGCGTGCTGATCAATGTCAATTTCCCTTCCTGTCCGGCCGAAGAGGTCCGCGGTCTCAAGGTGACGGCGCAGGGTCGCCGGGATCTCGGCGGTCTGATCGTCGAGGAACGCGTCGATACCCGCGGCATTCCCTATTACTGGTTCGGTCTTTCCCGAACGCCCGGCACACCGGGTCTGGACACGGATCTGAAGGCGGTTCGCGAAGGGTTCGTTTCGCTGACCCCCCTGCATCTCGACCTTACCCACGAGGCGACCCGCCGCGCCCTTGAAGGAAGGGTCGAGGAGCGCTTTGCCGCTGCCTGCGATGGCTCTGCTGAAGGCGGCAAAAAGCTCTAAGTTTCTGAGAGGATTCGCGAAAGGACCGCAGAAGAATCTCAAGATCCCTCGCTATTGCCTTGATTCTTCATGATTCGTATCATGGGGCGAGTGACGCCATGGGTTGGCGGCGCAAGGTCTTTCGCGAGGGCTGAGCGAGATGGCAAGGGCAGTCGCAGGCCTGATCGTGCTGGTGCTGGCCGGCTGTGTCGGTGCGCCGGCACCCCGGCCCTATTGGGCGATTGCTCCATCCTCGCACGTGCGAAACGCGCCGCTTCCCGTGCCGGTCCCCCGCGCCAGACCCGCGGTCCCGTCTCGCTACCGGCATGAAGGCAAGACGGTACATGTCGCCGCGGCACGTGGAGGTGTGTCGGCACATGAAGTACGCCGACCTGCCGATCCGGGAGGAGGGCGTCCCTCCCACTCGCGTACCATCCGGGTGCGCAAAGGGGACACCGTCTATGGCATTTCGCGGCGTTACCATGTCGATCTTGCCGCCCTCGTCACGGCCAATGGCCTGAAGCCGCCCTATCGCCTGCAGCCGGGGCAGCGGCTGGTTCTGCCGCTTGCCCGCCAATATCGCGTACGTCGCGGCGATACCCTGTTCGCGATCGCCCGGCGCTTCGACGTGCCGCAGCGCTCTTTGGCGGCGGCCAATCGGCTGAAAAGACCGTATCGTCTGCGTCTCGGGCAGAAGCTGGTGATCCCGACCGGACGCGGAGAAGGGCTGGCGGTCGCGGGCCGTGCCGGCGACCGTCTCGGCCCCCCGCCAGCCCTCGCTGCCGGCGGCTTCGACTGGCCGGTGACGGGGCGCGTGATCTCGCGTTTCGGACCGAAGGCGCAGGGGCTTCGC
>RFIU01000206.1 GCA_003695555.1 Alphaproteobacteria bacterium | reverse complement strand
TGCAGCACCGGGTCATTGTTCCGTGTCTTGTCCATGATGTGCTCGAGATCCTTCTTCGCGAGATTATGGAGGTAGGGCGCTTCGTCCAACGGTACGTACGGCGCACGGCCGATGGCCTGCTCCTTCCGTTCTACGGGGCCCACGGCGACGCGGTTCTTGCGACGATCGAGGAGTAGGAAGGTAGGGCCTGCTTTCTCCGGATCGTCGTCGTGCCACTGGTACGGCGCGAAAAACGGCCGGATGCGTGGGTGTTCGGTGTAGAGCATCCAGGCCTCGCAGTCGCCGGCATTGAGCGCCGCGCGGCCGTCCTGCCACCAGAGATCCGCTCCCTGCCAGTAGAAGGCCACGCGCGGCATGGGCCGGCGGTAGTTGAGCACGTCCGCCAGGTTGTCGGGACGGGGGAGGCCCTGCACCGGTATCATGGTGGGTGGCACACGCTTCATGTTTTTTTCTTCCTTGTGCTCTTGTGCGCCAGGGCCGCCCGGTTGGCGGCCAGTTCTTCCCGACACTGCCGGAGGGACGCATCGAAACTGTCCCTCTCCTGTGCCAACTGTTCGACTCGTTGCTGCAAGGTCGGAATCTCCTGCAACCGGCTGGCGGCGTCCGCCAAAGCCTGTTCCAGCCGTGCCCGGTGTTCCCGATGTTCGGCGTTTTCCGTCCTGACGGCCTCGAGGGCGGTCCGGAGTTCGCGCAGCTCGCCCTCCAGTGTTTTTATCCGTTGTTGCGACTCATGCAAATCAGTCTCGCGGGCTTCGAGCTGGCGTTTCATGTCCTGCTGGATTTCGAGGAACATGCCGCGCCAGCGGCGCACATCCTCCTCGAGACGCTCGTGTTCGGCCTCGGCCCGGGCTCGCTCCTGCAGCCGTTCGTTGTGAATGGTATCGATCTGGCGCTCGAGCTCCTTTTCCCGTTCCGCAGCCCGCTGGGAGAGGGTCGCCATCTGTTCGATAGCGTGGTCCCGTTCGTTCTTGGCGGCGGCAACCTGTTCTTTGAGTACGCGGTTGTCCTGGCGGCCGGCATCGCGCTGCGCGGTGACTTGGTCGCGTTCTTCCGTCAGATGCGCGATTTGCGTCTGGGCTTCGGTCAATGCTTCTTCTACTTTGACGAGGCGTGCGGCCAAGTCCTCTTTTTCCGAAATCGTTTGTGCGTGGCGGGCCTCCAGCTTAGCCAATTCCTCTCGAGCCTCTGCCTCGCGCTGCTGATCGATTTTATCGATCTCGGCGTTCAAATCCTCCCAAAGTCGGGCGGCTGCGTCAGTGATCGGATCGGGCATGCGGCGGTTGGTGCCTGGCAGCACCCGATTCAGCTCCTCGGCGCGGATCTGATGCTTCAACTTGTTGATGGTGGTGACTGACCCATGCCCGATGAGGGCGCGGATGCGGTGTACGCCTGGGTCGGGTACGCCTTGTGCCTTGAGGGTCTCGATGGCGGCGCGGACTTCTTCGAGGGTGACAGTGGCCGGTCGTGACAAGGCAGGTCTCCGTGATCCCGTAATGAGGTAACGATATATCGGTATATGGCTTTTTTCAAGGAGGTCCTCACAAGAGCTTGACCTGATCTACTAACTTGCGATAATAAACACTATCGAAAGCGAGAGCGGGAGTAGGGCGGCATGGGCGAGCTGAAGCATGTTACGGAGTTGGACCGGCGCATCCTCGATCGCCTAGTGCCGGTGGCAGCCGAGCCGGACGAAACGCGCCTGCCCGCAGAGCGCGACGCCCACTGGTACGCGCGCCAGGCATATGCGGACAACACCTATCGGGCCTATCGGGCCGGTGTCCACGATTTCGCCCGCTGGACCAACATGAGCTTTCCGTTTCCCGCCACGCCGGAATTGGTCGGCGCGTATCTGGCCGCCAAGGCCAACCAGTACGCGATTGCCACGCTTGAGCAGCGCCTGCATGCAATCTCGTTCGCGCACCGTGCCTTGGGCGAAAAAGATCCGACAAAAGATGACTACGTAAAAGCGGTGCTTAAAGGGATCAAGCGCGACCGCGCGGAACGAGGCACGCATGAGCAGGACCAGGCACCGGCGTTTTCATTGGCCGACTTCCGGGCGATGGTTGATGGCATCGGCCAGGAGAAGTTGGCCGACTTGCGCGACCGGGCCTATCTGCTGGTGGGACTCTACGGCGCGTTTCGACAGTCGGAGATGACCGGGTTGACCGTCGAGCAGTTGGTCGATACCGATCAAGGTATTGCGGTGCGCATGGGCAAGGTCAAGCAGGACCAGGAGGGCCGGTTCAAATATGTGAAGGCCCTACCTTATATAAAAGGTAGCGATTACTGCCCGGTGACCGCACTCAAGGCCTGGCTGCGGGCCGCCGGCATCGACAAAGGCCCGGTCTTTCGCGGGATCAGTCGCTGGGGAAAGGTCTCGACGCGCGCCCTCTCCCACACTGCAACCAACGACCTCATAAAGAAGCGTGCCCATGCGGCTCTTCTATCTGATGCCGAGAAATATTCCGGCCATTCGCTGCGGGCCAGTTTTGTCACCATCATGCGCGACATGGAAGTGCCAGATGCCCTGATCGCTCGACAGACTCACCACCGGAACCTTCAGATGATGACCGTCTATGATCGCGTCGAAGATGCCTTCCGGCAGACGCCAGTGGTGAATTTGGGTGGTTGGTTGGCAACGGCCGAGGCCTCGGTGTCGTAGGTGTGGGTCATGCGGCTTCCCTGTCGGCTCCGATGTATCCCGCCCAATGGAGAGCGACATCACGCCTTCTTGGTGTCCAGGGTGGCCCAAGCCCAATAGCCCGGCGGGAAAGATCGTGGAATCCACTTGAAACGTCGAGGAGCCGGAAAAAAACCATGCGCCTGAAAACAAAAGGTAGGGCGGGTGCCGCCCGAACCGGGGAGGGACCCCCAACGCCGGTGGAGATCCAGGTAAGACGTAG
>RFIU01000205.1 GCA_003695555.1 Alphaproteobacteria bacterium | reverse complement strand
GCGTTCATGCCGGCCAGCGTCATCATCCATTCGCCGATCGGAACCCCGACATACTGCCAGGCGAGCGCGACGCCGCAAACCCATCCGATGAACGGCCGCCAACCGGCGATGAACAGCGATCCGCTGGTCGCTTCACGGGCGTTCACCTCCATCTGGGCGAGGTTCAGCCGACTGAGGGTCTCGGTGGTTTCGAGCTTCAGGCGGGCTTTCAGATCGGCATCCGGCACCAGCTTGTCGATGACCCCGAAAAGACCATCGGCAAGAGAAGAGAGGAGCGGAATCGGCATGATGGAATCTCCTGTTCGGGATATCGGATGAGGCAAGGATGCGCGGCCGGCAGTTCAAGCGTTCCGGCTTGCCTGTCCGTCTCGGTGCGCAAGGGGGTCCAGCCTGTCGATCCGGGCGAGCCAGCCATTGACGAAGACGCGCTGCGTCGGGTCGCGGCGCACCAGCCGATAGATCAGCCGTCGGCGCTCCTCTGCGAGGCTGGCTACCAACCGTTCGCCCCAGCGTGCATCGGCGGACAGCGTGGCGGTGATGGTGCGCGTGCCGATCCGGCCATCGACCGGCCCGACATCTTCGCCGATCCGGCGCAGCAGATATTGCAGCAGTCGCACGGCAGCCCCCGGTCCATGCAGAACGGCGGCATCGAACATCGGGGCCCGAAGGCCGAAGGGCAGGCGTTCGATGCCCGGTTCTTCGACATAACGGGCGCGGTAGATGCGTCGGGCTTCATCGATCGACAGGTTGCGGACGTCGTCGGTTTCGACAGGCATCCCCCGCCAGGCGGCCAGGGTCGTTCGGGTGATGCCATATTTCGTGGCGCCCCCGCGGTCATCGGCATGGTTCGAAAAGCCGCCTTCACGATCGATCAGCGCATCGATCATCGCCATTACCGGATCGGGCCGTTCATTCTGCGCTTCCTCAGCGATGACCGTTTCGTGATGGGTCCTTCCCTGCGCATGGGAAATATCGCTGATGCGAGCGGATGGACGATCTCCTCGGCGCATCTCATGCTCCTGTGAACTTCTCCGGGGGCGGGACGGGCAACCCTCAATGAATTCTGCCCCTTGCTCCGCGAACTTGGCAGGCGAAGGATCCGCCAGTGCGGCAGAGCGAGGTGCTGCTGACACCATCCTTCATATAACACCAGTAAGGAAAAAAATAAATATTAAAAACGCCAATATGGTGATTTTGATGGCGTCAACATTCGGAAAAAACGAGTCTCTTCAGAGCCTTGAGCGGTATTGAGGCGTTCAGGGCATTTTCGCGCAGCTTATTGAATCATTGGAATTTTTCTCTTGCCAGACGAATCGATCCATGATTCGATTCCGTCCATGAGGATGCTTCGCCCCATTGCCCTGCATCTGCGCAGTGCCGTTCTGCCGGCGGTGCTGGCGACTCTGATCGCCTATTTTGCTCATTTTGCCCTGGGGGCAAACGGCGGCTGGCGGTCCTGGCGGGAGCTGGCTGTCCGCCAGGCCGAGCTGGAGCGGACTTATGCGCATCTGCATGATGAGCGTTTGCGCCTTGAGCGACGGGTGGCGCTGCTTGACCCGCGATCGCTCGATCCCGACATGCTGGACGAGATGACCCGACGTCTGCTCGGCTATGCGGGACGCGATGACCTCATCATCCTGATGCCACATCAGGAACAGGGGGGCAGAAACTTTCGCCACGACCCCTGATCGGCGGGCTTGTGCCCCCGAAGCGGTCTGATTTCTGCTTGCCGAGCAGCAGTAGGCGAACGGTTCCGGGTGCCGCATGCGTTTTGCGCATGGCAGGCTTGTGGGAATTTTCTTTGAATTTGCGCCGGCGGACCGATATTCATGGCCTGCTCGGGATTTCCGTCGGCGGTGGGTAGCGAATCTCGTTACCCGACCCGCGCTGACGCAGGGAGAAGACAGGGATCATGGCTAAGCGGGCTGGCAAGAGCGGGGCAAGAGCGACGCAAGCGAAGACGCGCGCGAAGAAGTCTCCGTCCGCAACGAGGGCTTCGGCAAGGAAGACTTCTTCCAAGCCCGCTTCGAAGGGCGAGGCCAAGGCTTTGGGGGCAAAGGTCACGGACGCCAAGGCTTCGGCGAAGAAGACGCCGCCGCCCGGCCATGATCACCCGGATCCCTATGCGCATCTGTTCGCGGACGAATACCACCGCGAATATGAGGCCAGCCACGAGGAAATGCTCGGCTTCTATCGTCAGATGCTGCGCATCCGACGCTTCGAAGAAAAGGCGGGCCAGCTCTATGGCATGGGGCTGATCGGCGGCTTTCTGCATCTCTATATCGGAGAAGAAGCGGTCGCCGTCGGCTTTGATTCCGCCGCCGGTCCACAGGACCGGGTAGTGACCGGCTATCGCTGTCACGGTCATGCGCTGATCGCGGGATGCTCGCCGAAGTCGTTGATGGCCGAGCTCACCGGCCGTGCCCCCGGCCTGTGCAAGGGCAAGGGCGGATCGATGCACATGTTTGCGCCCGATCACCGTTTCTATGGCGGTCACGGGATCGTCGGGGCGCCGGCGCCGCTCGGCACCGGTCTTGCCTTCGCGGCAAAGTATCGCGGCGAAGATGCGGTTTCGCTGACCTTCTTCGGTGATGGCGCGACCAATCAGGGACAGGTCTATGAGAGCTTCAACATGGCGGTGCTGTGGAAGCTGCCGGTCGTCTATGTGATCGAGAACAATCATTATGCGATGGGCACCTCGGTCGATCGCGCTTCGGGGCAGAAGGACCTCCACAAACGCGGCGAAAGCCTCGGCGTGCCGGGCATGCTGGTGGACGGCATGAACGTCTTCAAGGTGCGCGCCGCGGCCGAAGAGGCGATCGCCTATATCCGCTCCGGGCGCGGCCCGATCCTCGTCGAGGTCAAGACCTATCGCTATCGCGGCCATTCGATGTCGGATCCGGCGAAGTACCGTCCGCGCGAAGAGGTGCAGGAAGTGCGCGCCCACCACGATCCGATCGAATTGTTGAAGGAACGCATGCTGGATGCCGGTATCGGCGAGGCCGAGATCAAGAAGATCGACCGGGCGGTCAAGCAGGAGATCGACGAGGCGGCCGATTTCGCCCGCCACGCGGCCGAGCCCGAGCCGGATGAACTCTATCGGGACGTTCTGATCGAAGAGGCATGACGGCAGCCGGGGCGGCAGCCGTTCGTTCGAGACACGCAAGCATTCCAAGGGGAGGCGGCAGGACCCGATGAGCATCGAGATCACCATGCCGGCGTTGTCGCCGACGATGGAAAAGGGCACACTCGCCCGCTGGCTCGTCAAGGAAGGTGACGAGGTTCGGCCCGGCGACATCATCGCCGAGATCGAAACCGACAAGGCGACGATGGAAGTCGAGGCGGTGGACGAGGGACGGG
>RFIU01000204.1 GCA_003695555.1 Alphaproteobacteria bacterium | reverse complement strand
TGCCCATTGCCCGGATGCGGCGCTGCTCGAAGCGGCAGTGAAGTCTTGGGACGAGGCGCTGACGCTCGGCGAGCGTCACGGCTTCCGCAACGCCCAGGTTTCGGTCATCGCACCCACCGGCACCATCGGTCTGGTGATGGACTGCGATACCACCGGCATCGAGCCGGACTTCGCCCTCGTCAAGTTCAAGAAGCTGGCCGGCGGCGGCTATTTCAAGATCATCAACCGGATCGTCCCGCAGGCGCTCGAGGTGCTCGGCTATGGCAAGAAGCAGATTGCGGATATCATCGCCTATGCGGTCGGCCACGGCACGCTCGAAGGCGCGCCGCACATCAACCCCGAAAGCCTGAAGGAAAAAGGCTTCGGTGCGGCCCAGCTGCAGGCGATCGAGGATCAGCTTCCGCAGGCCTTCGACATCCGCTTCGTCTTCAACCGCTGGACACTCGGTGATGATTTCTGCCGTCAGGTCTTGGGGCTCGATGATGCGCAGCTGGACGATGTCGCTTTCGACATGCTCGCTCATCTCGGCTTTTCCAACGAGCAGATCGAAGAAGCCAACACTTTCGTGTGCGGGGCGATGACGGTGGAAGGCGCTCCGCATCTGCGCGACGAGCATCTCGCCGTCTTCGACTGCGCGACGCCCTGCGGAAAGAAGGGCACCCGCTCACTGAGCTGGGAGTCGCACATCCGCATGATGGCGGCGGCGCAGCCCTTCATCTCCGGCGCGATCTCGAAGACGATCAACATGCCGAACTCGGCAAGCGTCGAGGAATGCAAGCGTGCCTATGAACTGTCCTGGCGCCTCGCGCTGAAGGCCAATGCCCTTTATCGTGACGGCTCCAAGCTCTCGCAGCCCCTTGCCAATCGTCTGCTTTCTGATGAGGACCTGGAGGATCTTGCCGACGAGGAAACGCCGAATGGTGAAAAGGCGCGCATTGTCGCCGAACGGATCGTCGAGCGGGTCGTCGAGGTCGAGCGGGTTGCCGCACGCGAGCGGCACAAGCTGCCGCAGCGCCGCAAGGGCTATACGCAAAAGGCGATCGTCGGCGGCCACAAGGTCTATCTGCGCACCGGCGAATATGATGACGGAAAGCTGGGCGAGATCTTCATCGACATGCACAAGGAAGGCGCGGCCTTCCGGGCGATGATGAACAATTTCGCCATCGCGATCTCCATCGGCCTGCAGTATGGCGTGCCCTTGGAAGAGTTCGTCGATGCCTTCACCTTCACCCGCTTCGAACCTTTCGGCCGGGTCGAGGGCAATGACGCGATCAAGATGGCGACCTCGATCCTCGACTATATCTTCCGCGAGCTTGCGATCTCGTATCTTGGGCGCACCGAACTTGCCCATGTCGAGCCCGAGGATCTGCGTCCCGATACCCTCGGCAAGGGAATCGAGCGGGCAGAAGCGCAAGGCGCCGGCCGGCAGAAGGCGGGCGAGGATCCAGCGATCGAGAAGGTGCTCGGACTTGCCTCGACCGGCTATGTGCGTTCCAATCTCTATGTTCTCCATCGACAGTCCGGTTCGCCCGAGCCCGAGTCGCATGAAGCGGTCGAGATGCGCGCTGCCACCGGCACTGACGACGCCGCAGGGGAATCATCTGCACTCGGCGGTACGATCACCACCCAGGCGCCGGCCATGGATGCCCGTACCGCTGCGCGGTTGAAGGGCTATGAGGGCGATGCCTGCTCCGAATGCGGCAATTTCACCCTGGTGCGCAACGGCACCTGCCTGAAATGCGACACCTGCGGCGCGACCACCGGCTGCAGCTGATCGCCGCCTGAGGGACGCAGAAGGCTCGCAGTCCGCCTTCGAATCCATGAAATCCAGGGCCCCGTGCGGCTGACGTCGCACGGGGTCCTTCATCGCCACTTTCCTGTCTTCCCGCTGATGCGCGGCTGCACGACTGACGGGCGCATCACATGCCTGCCGAGCCGTTAACCCTTCTTCTTATGGCTTTCTTAAAAATGTCCGGTGAGACTTGCGGGACGGCAGGTTGGTCCCCGCGCAGGATGCGCAGACCCCCACGGGTGGCAGAAACAGCGCAGAAGCGAAAGAGCGACATTGAGCGAAGGACTGCAAGCCGAATTTCTCATGCCCGAGCCCGGCCCGGCAACACCATCGTCGGACCAGCAAACTGCTGTTCCCCTCCCCCTGCTCGGCCGGATCGTCGAACATTTTCCCAGCGCAACCCTGTTATGCGAATGGCGCGGAAAAGAAGGTCCGGGGGTTCTTTTCGGACTCAACAGCAGCGCAAGACGATATCTATCGCTTCCCGGACGTACCCTTTGCCCTCCACTGGAACCCTCCCTTCTCGGCGCTCTGTGGGAACCGTTCGTCCGACTGTGCGAGAAGGCGGCACGCGAAGGCAATTCGGTGGAGGAAGACGGGCGACCGGATGGCGAAGGTTATTGGCACTTCGCCGCATCACCGATCGCGCACGAAGGGCGCACCCTGATCCTGTTCTCCTTCACCGCCTGCCCCCAAAAGGCGACGGCCGATGAGGGATGCGGAGCGCCCCCGACTTCTCATGATCCCTTGACCGGCCTGCTTGACCGCAATGGCTTCCTCTCCCGTCTCGAGCAGGCCGTCCTTGCCTGGAAAAACGGACAGAAGGTGGACGGCAACGCTAAGAAAATGCCCCTGCACGCCGTCTTGCTCGTCAATATCGACCGCTTTCAGCGGGTCAATGAGAGTTTTGGGCATGGTGAGGGTGACCGCTTCCTCGCCCGCCTTGCCGATGAGCTGCGCCGGGCCTTGCCGCCAGGCACCCCGATCGGACGCTTCAATGGAGACGAGTTCGCGCTGCTGCTCGATTCCTTTTCCGACATCTCGGAAGTCCATGCTGCGGCGACAAGACTTCAGAAGGTGATCGCCCGTCCGCGCCGCATCGAGGACGAGGAAGTGCATCTTTCCGCCTGTGTCGGCATTGCCACCACCCGGACCGGCTCCACCCACCCCACCGATCTTCTGCGCGATGCCGATGTCGCGGTCCATCGGGCAAAGGCGCGCGGTCGCGGCCAGATCGATCTCCATATCCGCGAGCCGAAAATCGCCGGCCTGCCGGCCCTCAAACTCGAGGCCGCCTTGCGTCGTGCGCTGCGCGACCATCAGCTCAGCCTCGCCTTTCAGCCGATCATTCGGTTGGACGACTCAAAGATCCTAGGGTTCGAGGCACTGACCCGCTGGATCGATCCCGACCTCGGCTTCGTCTCGCCGGCGGAATTCATTCCTATCGCCGAAGAATCCGGACTGATTCATGATCTCGGTGACTGGGCGCTGGAAACCGCCTGTCGCGCACTCGCCGGCTGGCACCGCCGCTTCGCCCACAGCCGCGAACTTTCCGTCAATGTCAATGTCTCCGGCGTTCAGTTCCAGGATGCCGAGTTCGCCGAACGGGCCACCCGGATCATCGAGCGCAGCGGCATCGACGATGAACGTGTGCACCTGGAAATCACCGAGAGCGTGCTTGTTCGCGATCCCGACCTTGCCGCCCGCACGCTCGGCGCACTGCGTGAGGGTGGCGTGCGCATCGCACTCGACGACTTCGGCACCGGCTATTCCTCGCTCAACTATCTTCACCGATTTCCGATCGACTTCGTCAAGATCGACCGCAGCTTCATCGCCGACCTCACACAGGACTCGGCGCGTCGCAAGATCATGAAGGCCTTCATCACCCTTGCCGAAAGTCTTGACCTCACCCTGGTTGCCGAGGGCATCGAAACGCGCGAACAGTGCCTCACCCTTCAGGAACTGGGCTGCAGACAGGGGCAGGGGTTCCTGTTCGCGCGCCCGATGCCGGCCGAAGAGATCGAACGCCTGTTGCGAGGCGCCGGACATCGGCTGGCCCGACGCTGATCATCCCCTCTTGAAGAGCGGTTCGCTCGTCCCACATTAAGCGCCGGAACGAGGGCGGGCAGTGCTGGCTTGCCGGAGCGGGCCAATTCCATGAGAATTCGCAAGGAGAAGACGATGGCCGAGGAAACGCCGAACAGCGCAGAAAAGAACGAAAGCGAGAGTGCGGAAAAGAAGGCCGAAGAAAAAAAGGCGGCCGGCAAGAAAACGGGCACAACGAAAAGCCGCAGTGCCTCCAGCGCGAAGAAGAGTACGACCGCACCGAAGAAGACGACGAGCGCCACGAAGAAAGCGACGACCGGCGCGCACCGCAATTCCGCCTCCAGCAGGCGAAAGGCGACGGCGAAGGCCGAAGCTTCCCCAAGTGGGAAGGCGACGAGCGAAAAGGCAGTCGGGGCCGGCACTACTGGCATGGCCCCCAGCAGTTCGGAGAACCGCAAGGACGAAAGGGAGAGAAAAATGCGCAACGAGGGGCATGCCGAAGGACTTCTGGATCCGGGCCGCCTGATCCCGCTTGCCTGGCGTCTCGGAGGACTGTTGGTCTTCGGATTCGTCGCCTACATGATCCTGATGATTCTCTATCTTCTCGGCGCCCTTCAGTTTCTCGTCATCGTCTTGCGGGGCGAAGGAAATGACGAGCTCGCGCGGGTCATGGACTGGCTCGTCGCCTGGCTGCGGCAGATCGTCGATTACTTCGCCGGACGCACGCCGGCACGAGAAATGCCGTTTCCCTTCACGCCTCTGCCGCTTCGCAGCGACGAAGACTAGGGCTGAACAGCTCACACGAAGGACATGAGCCAAGGAAGAAGGGGGGAGTGTCCCCCTTCATGATTCTGAAGCAGCCGGGGTAGTCAAAAAAAGTCCGTCAGCCGGAGGCCGCCTTGCGTCCCCTTCCCTTCTGGCCTAGCCCGATCTTCTTGGCGAATTCCGAACGCCTGCGTGCGTAGGCGGGAGCGACCATCGGGTAGTCGGCGGGAAGGTTCCATTTCTCCCGGTATTCCTCGGGGCTCATATTGTAATGGGTGCGCAGATAGCGCTTGAGCATCTTCAGTTTCTTGCCGTCTTCAAGACAGATGATGTAATCGTCGCTCACCGATTTCCGGATCGGCACGGCCGGTTTCGGAGGCGGGGCGGCCTCCTTCTCACCTTCTCCTTCAGCAAGGCGCCGAAGGGCCGTATGAACGGACTGAATCAGATCCGGAAGGCCTTCTGACGGCAGGGGATTGTGCGCGACATAGGCGGTGACGATATCCGCCACCATCTGAAGCGCCATTTCGTTGCTGAGCGTATCTTGTTTTTCCCCAGTCATCGACATTTCCTTTGACTAGTATGTATTAATTACGGGCGAACTATTACAGACGCCGAAACATAAGTAAAGGGGGGGAGCCTGCTTTCAACCTGTCAATTCATGCCGCAACGTGTGTCATGATCCTCGATTTTGCGGGAGACGCGGACCTGATTCGGCCTGCGTCTCTCGATTGCCGAACGGGATGGCCCTGTGGTAAGCGCGGATAGCCCTGTATCGGCGGCCAAGAAAAGCGCCTTCCGTTGAGCAAGGGCCAACACCCGAACCCGAAGGAAGAGGATGCAACGGATGAGCGATCGCCTTCCCATTGCGCTGGCAAGTGATCACGCCGGTTTCCCGCTCAAGACGCATCTAGCCGAATGGCTCACCGGACAGGGGTACGAGATTCTCGATCTCGGCACCGATTCGCCTGATTCGGTGGATTATCCCGATTTCGGTTATCTCGCGGCGGAAGCGATTGGGGACGGTCGCGCCATGCGCGGGGTCATCGTCTGCGGGTCGGGCATCGGCATTTCGATCGCCGCCAATCGTCACCCCGCGGCGCGAGCGGCGCTGTGTCATGACGTGACTTCGGCCCGCCTCGCGCGCCGCCACAATGATGCGAATCTGCTGGCCTTGGGCGCCAGGCTGATCGGGGTTTCGGTAGCCGAAGATGTCGCCGAGGCGTTTCTGTCCACCGAATTCGACGGCGGACGACATGCCCGGCGCGTCGCCAAGCTCGGCACGCCGCCCTTTGCGCTCTGAACCGATTGCCGGCGAGCCCTTGCGCGTCGTTCCCAAAAGCGGGACCATGGAAAGACCGAAAAGCCGACAAGGAACCAACTGACATGCCCGATACCGACATGCTCGCTGAGCGGACCCGCGATGAAGGTTTCTTTACCGCCTCACTCGCCGAACGCGATCCCGAAATCCATCAGGCGATTCGAGACGAGCTGAAGCGCCAGCAGACCCAGATCGAACTGATCGCTTCGGAAAACATCGTCTCGCGGGCGGTGCTGGAAGCAATGGGATCGGTGCTGACCAACAAATACGCCGAAGGTTATCCGGGACGGCGCTATTATCAGGGCTGCGCCTATGTCGATGTCGCCGAGTCGCTGGCGATCGAACGGGCGAAGAGGCTGTTCGACTGCGGCTTCGCCAATGTTCAGCCGCATTCGGGCGCGCAGGCGAACGGGGCGGTACTGCTGGCCCTGCTCCAGCCCGGCGACACGATCCTCGGCATGTCGCTGGATGCCGGCGGGCACCTGACCCATGGCGCCGCGCCCAACATTTCCGGCAAGTGGTTCGATGCGGTTCAGTACGGCGTACGCGCCGAAGACGGCCTGATCGATTATGACACGGTCGAGGCGCTGGCTCTCGAACATCGGCCGAAGCTGATCATCGCCGGTGGTTCGGCCTATCCCCGGATTATCGATTTTGCCCGCTTTCGCGCCATCGCCGACAAGGTCGGCGCGTATCTGATGGTGGACATGGCACATTTCGCGGGTCTGGTGGCCGGTGGCGCTCACCCCTCGCCGCTGCCGCATGCGCATGTCGTGACGACGACCACCCACAAGACCCTGCGGGGACCTCGCGGCGGCATGATCCTGACCAATGACGAGGGAATCGCAAAGAAGATCAATTCGGCGGTCTTCCCCGGCCTTCAGGGCGGTCCGCTGATGCACATCATCGCCGCCAAGGCAGTCGCCTTCGGCGAGGCGCTGCGCCCTGAATTCGCCGCCTATGCCCGTGCCGTCGCCGAGAATGCCCGGGCAATGGGCGAGCGGCTGGTCGCGCACGGCTTCGATCTCGTCTCGGGCGGTACCGATACCCATCTGGTGCTCGTCGATCTGCGCCCCAAGGGCCTGACCGGCAAGGCCGCCGACGAGGCGCTCGAACGCGCCGGTATCACCTGCAACAAGAACGGCGTTCCGAACGATCCGCAAAAACCCTTCATCACTTCAGGCATTCGGCTCGGCTCGCCGGCGGCAACGACGCGCGGCTTGGGACGCGACGAGTTCGTCACCGTTGCCGACTGGATCAATGAGGTGCTGGACGGCTTGGCCGCCAACGGACCGGACGGCAATGCGGCCATCGAGGCGACGGTGCGTGAGAAGGTCCGCCAGCTGTGTGATCGCTTCCCGATCTATCCGGGACTGATGGACTGAAAGGCCGGGATCCGGAACGAATAACGGGAAGGACGAGGCGGATGCGCTGCCCATTCTGCGGAAACGAAGAGACACAGGTAAAGGACTCGCGGCCCACCGAGGATGGCGCCGCGGTCCGCAGGCGGCGCCACTGTACCGGTTGCGGGGCGCGCTTTACTACCTTCGAACGCGTACAGCTTCGCGCGCTGACCGTCGTCAAGCGGTCGGGCCGTCGCGTGCCCTTCGATCGCGACAAGTTGCAGCGTTCGATCGACATTGCGCTGCGCAAGCGGCCAGTCGAACCCGAACGGGTCGAGCGCATGGTCAACGGCCTTGTCCGACGGCTCGAATCGATGGGAGAGACCGAGATCGAGTCGGAAACCATCGGCGAAATGGTCATGGATGCACTCGCCAATCTCGATTCGGTCGCCTATGTGCGCTACGCCAGCGTCTATCGCAATTTCCGCGAGGCTCAAGATTTCGAGCATTTCATCTCGAAACTGCCGACCGGCGCCGAGCGGAAGCCCGAGCGAGAGGACGAGGGGGCGAGCAAGTCCGAAGAATCGGCCTGACGATGGCTTCACGGTCGCTACCCCTCGATGCCGGCAGCAAACCCGATCATCACATGCCAGACGATGACGACTTCATGGCACTGGCCCTGAGGCTTGCCCGTCGCGGTCTCGGACGTGTCGCGCCCAATCCGGCCGTCGGTTGTCTGCTGGTGCGCGAGGGACGGATTGTCGCGCGCGGCTGGACGCAGCCCGGCGGCCGCCCGCATGCCGAGACGATGGCACTCGCCGCGGCGGGCGAAGCGGCCCGCGGCGCCACCGCCTATGTGACGCTTGAACCCTGTGCCCATGAGGGCCGCACACCCTCCTGCGCGCGCACCCTGATCGAAACGGGCGTGCAGCGCGTGGTGAGCGCGATCGAAGACCCTGATCTACGTACCGCAGGGGGCGGTCATGCCATGCTGCGCAAGGCAGGAATCGCGGTCACCACCGGTATCCGCGCCGATGAGGCCGCCGAACTCAATCGCGGGTTTTTCCTGAAGATACGCGAAAAGCGACCGCTGGTAACACTCAAACTGGCGCTCTCGCTCGACGGACGGATCGCCACCCGGACCGGACATTCCCGCTGGATCACGGGCAAGGCCGCGCGCCACCATGCCCATGGTCTGCGTGCCCGCCATGACGCGATCCTGGTCGGCGCCGGGACTGCGCGCGCCGACGATCCCGCGCTTACCTGCCGCCTGCCCGGCCTTGAAGACGCCTCGCCGATCCGCATCCTTCTTTCGCGTGATCCCGCATGCCCCGGAAAAGACTCCCGCCTGATGGCAAGCCTTGATGACGCGCCCGTCTGGCTCGTCGGCCCGAAGGGCGAATGGGCGAAGAAACGGCCCCGCCCTGACAGCGAACAGCCCCAGAAAGCCGGCCTCTATGCCCTGCCGATCGAAGAGATGACGGACGACGGCGAAGGCGAAGTGGCACCCCCTGCCCTGCTGGCCGCTCTTGCCGGCGCCGGCATCACCCGGCTGCTGGTCGAAGGCGGCGCGCATACCGCCGGCGTCCTGCTGGCCAGCGGGTGCGTGGATCGCCTGGTCGTCTATCACGGCGCCTGCCTGATCGGTGGCGACGGTCTTGCTGGCCTGCCCGCGCTCGGCATCGAGCGGGTCGATCGCGATGCCCCGCGCTTTCGACTGCGGGAGACGATCGCGCTTGAGGAGACGGTGGCGAGCGTCTATGAGCCTTTGCAGGCGGTGGACGACGGGTCCTCGCCGGCTGAAACCGGGTGAGAAGGCGATGTTCACCGGAATCGTCAGCGATATCGGCGAAGTGCTGGAGGCCTCCGGTGAGGCGCCGCGTCGTCTGGTGATCGCCTGCGGCTACCGCGCCGAAGAGATCGCTCTTGGCGCCTCGATCGCCTGCTCGGGCGTCTGTCTTACCGTTACCGACAAGGGAACGGCGCCGGGGAGCCGGGCGCGCGCCTGGTTCGCCGCCGAGGTCAGCGCTGAGACGCTCGCCCGAACGACGCTGAGCAACTGGCAAGTCGGCACACGGATCAATCTGGAACGTTCGCTAAAAGTCGGTGACGAGCTCGGCGGGCATATCGTCACCGGACATGTCGATGCGACCGGCGAGATCCGCGCGATTGCCGCCGAGACCAATGCCCACCGCGTGATGATCGCTGCGCCACGCTCACTGGCCCCCTTGATCGCCGAAAAGGGCTCGATCGCCGTTGATGGCATCTCGCTGACCGTCAATCGGGTAAAAGACGACGCGCAAGAATGCCGCTTCGAAGTCAATATCGTTCCGCATACGCTTTCTCATACGACGATGGGCGACCGCCGCCCCGGCGACAGCGTCAATCTGGAAATCGACGTGCTCGCACGCTATATCGCCCGGTGGCAGGCGCAGCATCTTGGCTGAAGAGGCACAGACTTTCGATCGGCCCCGTCCGCCTGCCCTGCCACACGGCCTTATCGTCCGACTGACGGACACCGGCAAGGATACCCCGACCCCATGAGCGAAACCGGCCTCGCCCGCATCGAAGAGATCATCGAGGACGCCCGCAACGGGCGCATGTTCATCCTTGTCGATGACGAGGACCGCGAAAACGAGGGTGATCTCGTGATCCCGGCGCAGATGGCGACCCCCGAGGTGATCAATTTCATGGCCAAATACGGCCGTGGCCTGATCTGCCTGTCGCTCACCCGCGAACGGATCGAGCGGCTCGGCCTGCCGATGATGACGCAGGAGAATGCTTCGCGTCATCAGACCGCCTTCACCGTCTCGATCGAGGCGAAGGAAGGAGTCACCACCGGCATTTCCGCCCATGATCGCGCGCGCACCATTCAGGTCGCGATCGATCCGACCCGTGGGCCCGGGGACATCGCCGTGCCGGGCCATGTCTTTCCGCTGATGGCGCGCGACGGCGGCGTGCTGGTGCGAGCCGGGCACACGGAAGCTTCCGTGGACATCTCCCGGCTGGCCGGCCTCAACCCCTCGGCCGTCATCTGTGAGGTGATGCGCGACGACGGCACCATGGCGCGGCTGCCGGACCTGCTGGCTTTCGCGCGGGAACATGGGCTGAAGGTCGCGACCATCCGGGATCTGATCGCCTACCGCCTGAAGCACGACAGCCTCGTGCGCTGCATTCTTGAGGATGCATTCGCCAGCCGCTGGGGCGGCGACTGGACGATGCGTGTCTATGAGAACACCGCCGAATTCGCCGAGCATGTCGCGCTGGTGAAGGGTGAGGTGGCGACCGACGAACCGGTACCGGTGCGCATGCATGCGGTCAACATCTTCGAGGACATCCTGGGCGAGGCCAACGGCCGCTCCGGTCAGCTTGCCGCGGCGATGGAGATGATCGGCGAGATCGGCCGAGGCGTCGTCGTCCTGATCCGTGACGTCCGGCCCGACCGCCTTTCGCAGCTGATGGAACAGCGCCTGCGACGATCTTCTCCAGCCTCTCCGGCGCAAGGACCCGGCCCCAAGGACCGGCCGGCAACGGCGCTGCCACTGCGCGACTATGGCATCGGCGCGCAGATTCTGCTGGATCTGGGCGTGCGCAAGCTGATCCTGCTGTCCAATACCCGGCACAATATCGTCGGCCTTCAGGGCTATGGCTTGGACATCGTCGAACAGCGGCCGATCCCGGACCGCCGGTCCGGCATAGCCGGCGGCCGGAGACGGCGAGCAGCGGGGGATCGCTCATGAGCCGAGTGGCCACCGAACGCACGCGGGTGCTCATCGTCGAGGCCCGTTTCTACGAGGACATCGCCGATGCGCTGGTCGAAGGCGCCGTCGCTGCGCTTGAGGCTGCTGGGGTCGCCCATGATCGGCTGTCGGTTCCCGGTGCCTTCGAGATACCGGCGGCGATCGCGATCGCGCATCAGGGCGCACTGAAGGGCCATGGACCCGTCCATGACGGTTATCTGGCGCTCGGCTGCGTCATCCGGGGTGAGACGAGCCATTATGACTATGTCTGCAGCGAAAGCGCACGCGGACTGATGGATCTTGCCACTGGCCGGCACCTGGCCATCGGCTATGGCATTCTCACCACCGAAACCCGAGAACAGGCCTGGCAGCGTGCCGATCCGGCGAAGGGAAACAAGGGCGGCGATGCGGCGCGCGCCTGTCTCGCGATGATCGAGCTCAAGAAACGGTTCGGCGCATGAACAGCAAGGTGCAGAATTTGCGACAGGGCGGGAATCGCCGACAGGGCCGCGTGGCAGGAAGACGATCGCTCGCCCGGCTGAACGCCGTGCAGGCGCTCTACCAGCTCGAGCTGGACCCGCAGGCCGACCCGCATGGGGTGGTCGAGGAGTTCCGGACATACCGGCTGGGCTGCGCTCTCGATGCGGGTGAGGACGGGGGCGTGGAGAAGTGCCCTTCGCCCGGCGCCGACCATGCCTTCTTTGCCGATATCGTCGAAGGAGCGAGCAGCCGACAGGGCGAAATCGATGAACAGCTCGTACGCGTCCTGCCCTCAGGCTGGCCGCTGGATCGGCTGGAAAGCGTCGTCAGGGCGATCCTTCGGGCCGGCACCTATGAGCTGCTGGCGCGCCCCGACGTTCCCACCGCCAGCGTCATCAATGAATATCTGAATGTCGCTCACGCCTTCTTCGATGAGGGCGAAGTCCCATTCATCAATGGCGTGCTCGATCGCCTGGGACGTGACCTGCGTGGCGGTGAGACGAGCGGCGGGAATCGGAAATCAGGCAAGGGTTCGCTGGACGAACGAAACGGCTGATGCGGGAATTCGATCTGATCGGCCGGCTTCTGCGCCCGCTTGCCCGGCAGGCGAAGGAAAGCCTGGGACTGGAAGACGACGCCGCCGTGCTTGCCGTCGCGCCCGATCGCGAACTCGTCGCAACCCTCGACATGATGGCCGCCGGCCGTCACTATCTTGACGGCGACGACCCGGCGCTGGTCGCCCGCAAGCTGGTGCGCGTCAATCTTTCGGACCTTGCGGCGATGGGGGCGACGGCGCGCGGCATCCTGCTCGGCTATGCGGCCCGCGGCGATCTCGATGAAGACGCCGCACGACGTTTCGTCGAGGGGCTTGGTCGCGATCTCGAACATTTCTCTCTGGCGCTGCTCGGCGGCGACACGATTTCACAGGCACGCGGCGAGGTCTTCTCTCTGACCGCGCTCGGCGAAGTGCCGAAGGGCGAGGCGCTGCGGCGTTGCGGCGCGCGGGCCGGCGACCTGCTTTATCTCAGCGGTACGCTCGGCGATGCGCCCCTGGGGCTGGCCGCGCTCAAGGGCGAACTGGCGCGCCGCGAGGCATGGATTGAACGATTCTACCTGCCGTCTCCCCGACTTTCCCTCGGACAACGCGTGCGGCCGATCGCGCATGCGGCGATCGACGTCTCCGATGGACTCGTCGCCGATGCCGGCCACATGGCGCGAACGAGCGGTGTGCGCCTCGTCATTGATCGCGCCCGCTTGCCGCTTTCAGCGGACACCTGTCGCCTTCTGGCGGAACAACCGGAATGGTGGACGCGGGTGCTCACCGGCGGCGACGACTATGAACTGCTGCTCGCCGTCCCACCCGAGGGCCGGGACGACCTGATGCGCGCCGCGCAGGCCGCAAGGACACCGCTTGCCTGGATCGGACGGGTCGAGGCCGGCGAAGGCGTCACCGTCCGCGATGAGGCAGGGCGCGCGCTCTCTTTCGCGCATCCCGGCTTCGTTCACTGATCCTTGCCCCGGCCGGAAGGATCCCTCCCTTGCGGGCAGGACGCACACTTGCCATGATGCCCTGCCGGCACGCCGGCATCCGCGCATAGGCGCAACGGACATCACCTGCACCCACCGCTTGAGAGGCGCGACCATGAATGATCCGATATTGGAAGAAGACCAAGGCGGCGGCAAGAGCGGCTTTCTGTTGATGATTCTCGGTATCCTCGGCGGTATCGCGATCGGGGCTGCCGCCTTCTGGTTCATTTCCGGTGGGCTGAAGGAAAAGGCTCCGACGACCGAGGAAACGAACAAGGTCGAAGAGAAAAAGGAACAGAAGGAAAAGCCGGTCGATCTGCTCATCGTGCCGGTCCGACGCTTCGCCGTCCCCCTGATCGACGAGCGGATGCGGGTGCTCGGCTACATGTGGGTGGATCTTGCCTTCGAGGTCGAAGGCCCCGCCAATCAGTCCTATGTCTCCGCCCATGTGCCGGAGCTGCGCGATGCCTTCCTGCGCGACCTCAATCAGCGGCGAACGACACGCGTGGACCGGCCTGGAGCGCTGGACATCAAGCTGCTGCATGACCGGCTGGAAACCGTGACCCGACAGGTGCTCGGCCCGCAACGGGTTCTGCACGTGCGGGTCACCAATGTCGAGCGCGCGCCGGACTGAGGCCCCCGCTCAGCGTGTTGTTCATCCGTTGGAAAGACGGAATCGGCCGGGGATCGGCGACTTTTCCTCACCTGCCACCAGCCGGGCCAGATAGCTGCCCAGTGCCGGCCCGTGCTTGAAGCCGTGGCCCGAGCCACCGCCCACCAGCCAGACCCGCGGATCGTGCGGATGCCGGTCGATCAGGAAATCCTCGTTCATCCGCACCGAATACTGGCACACCCGAGCGCCGATGAGCGGGGCCTCAGCCAAGGCCGGGAAGCGGCGGCGCAGAAAGGCGCGGACCTCGCGTACGCCCGCCGGTGAAATCCTCCGATCGGCGGTCTCGGGATCGATCGGCTCTCCGAAGGCATGATGCGCGACCTTGAAGCCGCGCCCTTCCAGATCGGGCAGGCCATAGAAGATGTCGCCCTCATTGAAGTCCGCCCAGACCGGTAGCTGCCGAGGCAGAAACCGCCGGTCGCCGGCAGCCGCGCCGAAGAAATAGACCTCCTGACGGGTCGGCAGGATGCGGTTGCCAATCAAGCCGGGAAAAAGCTTCGGCAGCCAGGGGCCGCAGGCATAGACCACGCGCTCTGCGATGATTTCGCCGTCATCGCCCAAGGGAACACGCACGCCGGCAGCCTGCGGTTCCGGCGCCCGAGCGGCGGCAATCCGCAAAGAAGCCCCAGCAGCCTGCGCTTCTCTCACCACCGCCTGCACTGCCCGCCGCGCAAGAATGCCGCCGCCATCATGTTCGAGAAACCCGATACCGACTCCATCAAGGGAAATCTGCGGCCAGCGCTGGGCGAGCTGCGAGGGGTCGAGAATTTCGTGCCGGACACCGAGTTCGGCCAGCGTCTTCAGGCTGTCATCGATATAGGCATCGCGCTCGCGCGCCAGCCACAGGACGCCGGTCGGGAAGAACAGCGGTGCCGATTGACGTTCGGACAGCTCGCGCCATGGCCGCAGGCTTTCCAGCGCCCAGCGCGCATAGTGCCGAGCGGTACCATAGGCGACTCTGAGGACGCGGTTCTCGCCCCCCGAACTTGCCCGCGCATTGGCGGGACCATGCGCATCGACCAGCACCACTGAGAGCCCCTTGCGGGCGAGATGCCAGGCCGTCCAGGCACCGAAGACGCCGGCCCCGATGATCGCCACGTCAACACCAGCGGTTCGGGCGGAAAGAGCCCTCGCCGGCCGGCGGGCCGCATCGCCCGCCTTCCAGCCGAAGAGCGAAGCGGCGGCGAGGCCTTGAAGTACCCGCCGCCGCGTCGTCCGTTTTTCTCGCCGGCTCAAGCGAGCCTCCTCATCCGGTGCAGATCATCATCGCCTACCGTTCGGCACGGAAGGTGATGCCGAAGGTGCGCGGCTGATTGGTGAGGAAGCCGACACGCGCCAGGGTACCGCGCTCACGATCGAGAGCGAGCCGCGCCCGCTCGTCCCAGATGTTGTTGATCCACAGCGAAACTTCCCAGCCATCCTCGTTGCGCACGCCGAAGCGCAGATTGCCGATCTGATAGGACGGCAGCTTCGGATCGAAGACGAAGGTCGTGCGATCTGGATCGCCGAAGGGAATGGCCGTCAGGTCAACAACACCGAAGCCGGGCGCCTGATCGCCGATCTGGGTAAAGCGGGAACCGACATGCTGCAGGGTCGCAACGAAGAAGCCGTCCCAGTCGCGCGAAACGCTGGTCTCATAGGACAACGTCGCAGCCGCCTGGAAGCGCGGCACGGTCGGCAGACGGTTGCCCTTCTGGATACCGGCGACCACGCTGGTGTTGCCCGAAAGATCGGTCGATGTGATCGTCGAGCGCAGCTCGGAATCGGTATAGGACGCCGAGAGCGCGAAGCTCCATTCACTGGTCGGGCGCACCGTCAGCTCGACTTCGGTGCCGATCGAGCGCGCATCAGGAATATTGAAGATGATGCGCGACGAGCAGGTACCCGCATCGACCGTCGCCTGCAGATTCTTGATCTGCTCCCAGAAGGCGGCAATGTTGAAGGTCGCACGACCGCCGAACAGCTCGGTCTTGGCGCCGATCTCATAGTTCCAGAGCTTCTCGTCCTTGAACGATGGCCGATTGCCGAAGGTGACCAGATCCTGCGGCGAACATAGCGGAACGTTCAGCGGATCATTGATGCCGCCGAGCCTGAATCCCTTCGACACTTGGGCGTTCAGCTGGATGTCATCCGTCACCTCGTAGCTGAGGATGACCCGCGGCGAAAAACCGTCGGTCGAGGTCTTTCCCGGCTGCCCGATCGTCTGATCGGCGAAGATGCCGTCGAAGTTCAGGACGCGCGTTTCGTTGAAGTCGTACCAGCGAAAACCCGCGGTGACGTCGAAACGGTCGGTCAGCGAATAGGTGCCTTCGCCGAAGACCGCGAACTGCTCGAAATCATAGGGGATATCCGAGAAGAACAGCACGTCCTTGGGCGCCAGGATACCACGCGTGTCGATATCGAGAACGCCGAGATCGCGCATCAGATCCTCGAAGCCGTCAACGAAGAGCGTCTGGCCGTAACGACGATTGATATTGCTGTAGAAGACGCCCAAGGCCCACTGCAGCTTCGCCGAAGGATCCGTGGAATAGAAACGCGCTTCTTCCGTGAACATGTCCACATTGGTGCGGTCGAAGAGCGGGGAATCCAGCGTCACGATCTCTTCCGGCGCGCCGAACACCTGAAAAGTGATCGAACCGGTCAGTTGCGTACCATCGCGCACCTGCAGAACCTCGCGATTGGTGAACGAGCTGATCGACTTGAAGCCGATGGCGTCGCCTTCCCATGTCACTTCGGCATCAGCGAGCAGGAATTCGTCGGTAAACTGTTCCTCGAGCTGGGTGAACTGATCCCGCTTGCCGAGCGTCACCTTCGGGCGCGTCGTCGTGAAGGGATTGGCGAGAATGTTGTAGAGATCGACACGGTTGAAGCCGTCGATCTCGACCTTCTGATAGACGACCCGCGGGCGAATGGTCAGCTGGTCATTGACCCGGATCTCGGCCGACAGGCGGCCGCCGTAACGAACACCGTCATTGACGTCCTTCTTGACGTTCGGCCGGCCAAAGGTGGATCCGCCCGGCTGGACCGCATTGATGAAGCCGCCGTAGCGTGTCGCATAGGCGACGGCACGCACCGCAAAGACCTCATTGACCGGGATGTTGAAGGCGGCTTTCAGGGATCCGCCGACATCGCCATGGTCGATGACATTGCCGGTCGCCTCGGCGACCATCTGGAATTCCTCGAAGTTCGGCTTGTTGGTAATATATCGGACCGTGCCCGAAAGCGAGCCGGAGCCGAACAGCGTTCCCTGCGGGCCGCGCAGCACCTCGATACGGTTGGTGTCGAAGAAATCGAGATCCGGCGTGAACAGTGACAGCGAGATCGGCGATTCATCGAGATAGATTCCGACCTGTTCCTTCACGCCCGGCTGGTCGCGCACGATCTGACCGGCGGAAACACCGCGCATCGCCACCTGGCTCTGACCGGGACCGAGGTTCTGGATCGTGAAACCGGCGACATTGAGCGCCACGTCCTCGAGATTCTGGGCACCCCGGTCGCGCAGCATCGACTCGGTCATCGCATTGACCGAAAACGGCACGCTCTGGAGCGTTTCCGAACGCTTGCGCGCGGTCACGACGATCTGCTCGATTTCATCGACATTCCCGCCTGCCTGCTCCTCCTTGTTCGTCTGGGCGGCAGCCGGCAAAGCCTGCGCGACGAGCAGGGCGAAGGCGCTTGCCTGAAGACCGAGAAAGGCGAGACGGCGATGGCGGGAAAGAAGTGGACGCTTCACTTGACGGATCATGGGAACCTCCCTTCAAACACAAGAATGTTGCGTGAAAACTACGGAAATCGACAAGTTCGGACAATGATGTTTTCCTCTCCATCATCCTTCAAGGACAAAGAATTTCAATGTGTTGCACATTTGCATCAAATTCCGCCGCCACCCAATGATGGATGCGGGCATGGACAACGTTCTGCTTCTCCGCAAAGTCGATCGTCGGCGTCGGCCGTGCGCATCTTAACCATTCTCAAATCTTATTGGTTCTAGACTTCTTCCGGATAGGGGGCGATGCTGGTCATTGCGCCTTTGAAAGGCGGCATCGCTTGGTCGATGGGCGACCGGAACAGACCGGATTCGACACGGAAAGATGCGGATGGCCGGATCGAGCCCACATGATGACGCCACCGCCCGAGCGCTGGCAACGGTCGTGGAAACCTCGCCGCTCCCGGGCTGGCTGAAGCGTGATCTCGCCACCCTGGACAAGCTGATGCCTCAGGCGATCGTCGCGCTGATCCAGTGGCCCGAAGGTGGCGAAGGCAGGATCATCCATGCCAATCCGGCCACCCTCGACCTTCTCAAGGAGATCGGTGCCAGCCCGGATACGCCCCTCGGCCTGCTGCTGCCGCCCGAAGATCTCGCCTCCGTTCGAGCGATGATTGCCGATCAGGCGCCATTGGCGTCCAAGGACCCGGCACACGCCTTCAACCTGCCGATTTCCATGCATATCGTCTCGCCCGGGAAAAGCGTTCCGCAATGGCGCTTTCTCGGTTGGGTCCAGCGTCCGCAACCGACGGATGGCAAGCTATCGACCGGCCGAAGCGGTGCGCTCCTCGGTGCGCGCGATGGCGCAGCGGACGCGGCGCCTTATCTGCTGCTCATCGGGCGCGCGATCCCCTTGAGCGATGAAGAACTGCGTTTCCGCCGGATCGCCGATCAGGCAGTGGAAGGCATCATCGTGCATCGCGACGACCGGGTCCTGTACGCCAATCAGCGGATCATTGAAATGCTCGGCTTCTCATGCATCAACGAGCTGCTGAAGTCAGCAGGAAAGGTGTCGCAGTGGGTGCACCCTGATGATCGAGAGCGGGCCGCGGACAATATCCGCGCCCGCCTCGCCGGCGAGGAAGCCGAACGCGATTATGAATTCCGCCTGCTGAGCAGGACCGGCAGAACCCTTTGGGTGAACTGTCGCGCCGGCACGATCGAGTGGGACGGCGAACCCGCCGTCGTTGCCACCCTCTTCGACATCACCGACAAGAAGCAGGCGGACGAGGCGTTGCAGGAGTCGGAACAGTTATTCCGAAATGTCTTCGCCATCTCTCCCGACATCATCACCCTGACCCGCTTGGAAACCGGCGAATACCGCTATGTGAACGAAGCATTCCTGAACGCCTTCGGCTTCAGGGAAGACGAGGTGATCGGCCGGACATCCTTCGATCTTGGCATCTGGCGAACCCGCAAGGAGCGCGAAAAGCTGATCGCGGAGCTTGGTCGCAAGGGCGCGATCAAGGAACTTGAGCTGAAAGTCCGCCGCAAGGACGGAACACCATTTGTCGTCGCCCTGACCGGCACCCGGCTGCCATTCCGAGGAGAGCCCTATCTGCTGCTGATGGGGCGCGACATCACCGAGAAGAAGCGCCAGGAATCGGAGCTGCGGCGCAGCAAGGAAGAGGCCGAGATCGCCAACCGCACCAAGTCGGAATTCCTCGCCAACATCAGCCATGAGCTGCGCACGCCGCTCAATGCCATCATCGGATTTTCGGAGGTTCTTCAGCAAGAACTCTTCGGCCCGCTGGGTCACCAGCGCTATCATGAGTATGTCGGCGATATCAATGATGCCGGACGCCACCTTCTCTCGCTCATCAACGACATTCTCGACCTTTCTCGTCTGGAAGCCGGCCACATGAGCGTGACGAACGAGCCGGTCCACCTCGATGACATCATCCTTCCCGCTGCCCGGCTGGTGCGGGAACGTGCTTCGCGGCGCGGGATCGAATTCTTTTATGACGTTCCCCCGCACAAGATCGTCGTAGAGGCGGACCGCCTGCGCCTGAAACAGGTGCTGATCAATATCCTCAACAATGCCGTGAAATTCACCGATGGCGACGGTCAGGTACGGCTGTGGGTGGAAGAGACATCGCTGCCCATCGAGCTGCGTGAAAAAGTTGATCTGGATATCGAGGGTGACAAACGCATCATCGCCATTCATGTGCAGGATACCGGCATCGGCATGAGCGAGGAGCAGATCGCGGTAGCCCTGACCCCCTTCGGCCAGGTGGATCCGGTGCTCAGCCGCCGGAGCGAGGGGGCGGGGTTGGGCCTGCCGCTCTCCAAGGCCC
>RFIU01000203.1 GCA_003695555.1 Alphaproteobacteria bacterium | reverse complement strand
CCATGAAGAACGCCCCCACGACCGATCGTTTCGCCGCGCTGAAGGATGCGATGGCCGAGGTGGGTGGCGCCACCGATGCGCTGCTCGACGAGCTGTTGCCACTGCCCGAGGGCGGCGAGCGACCGGTGGTCGAAGCGATGCGCTATGCGCTGTTCGCCGGCGGAAAGCGCTTTCGCCCCTTCCTGGTCGTCTCCACTGCCGACCTCTTCGGGGTGTCGCGGCGTTCGTCGCTCAGGACAGGCGCAGCGCTCGAGTGCATCCATACCTATTCGCTGATCCATGACGATCTGCCGGCGATGGACAATGATGATCTGCGCCGCGGCAAACCGACGGTGCACAAGGCCTTCGACGAGGCGACAGCGATTCTCGCCGGTGATGCGCTGCTCACTTTTGCTTTCGAGATCCTTGCCGACGAAGAAACCCATGCCGATCCACGGGTCAGGGCGCGACTGGTCGAGGTGGTGGCGCGTGGCGCCGGTCACCGCGGCATGGTCGGCGGGCAGATGCTCGATCTGGCAGCCGAGCATCGCGAACTCAACGAGGCCGAGGTGACGCGCCTGCAGCGGATGAAGACGGGAGCGCTGATCGAGGCGTCGGTGGAGGCCGGGGCACTTCTTGGAAGGGCATCGCCGGCACTCGTCCATCATCTCAAGACCTATGCGCGCGCCGTCGGTCTCGCCTTTCAGATCGCCGACGATCTTCTCGACCGGACGGCGAGCGCCGAGGAGATCGGCAAGGCGACCGGAAAGGATGCCGAGGCGGGCAAGGCGACGCTGGTCGATCTGCTCGGTGTCGAGCGCGCGCAGGCCCATGCCCATGCGATGGTCGAACAGGCGGGCGAGGCGCTGAAGGTATTCGATGAGGAAAAGACGACGCTGCTTGCCGATCTTGCCCGCTACACGGTCGATCGTCGCCATTGACGCGTCCTGCCATGGAGGCGGGAAACCCCTCTTCCTCTTGTCGTTGCATGCGCTGGGTTCTGGTTCTAGAGTAATAAACAGGAATGGTGGGCTGCGGCCATGATTTTGCCGCATGTATGACGCACCTTCCCGGGGTGGATTTCCCTTACAGAACAGAGAGCAGGGATCATGAGCACGCCTTACCGGCCGCAGACGCCGCTTCTCGATCAAGTGAACACGCCTGACGATCTGAAGAAACTGGATCCGAAGCTGCTTCCGCAACTGGCACAAGAGGTTCGCGACGAGATGATCGCCGCCGTCTCTCAGACCGGCGGGCATCTCGGTGCCGGGCTCGGTGTCGTCGAACTGACGGTCGCCCTCCATTATGTCTTCAATACGCCCGATGACCGGCTGATCTGGGACGTCGGCCACCAAGCCTACCCGCACAAGATCCTGACCGGGCGCCGCGACCGCATCCGCACCCTGCGCCAAGGCGGCGGGCTGTCGGGTTTTACCAAGCGCAAGGAAAGCGAATACGACCCCTTCGGCGCGGGACATTCCTCGACCTCGATCTCGGCTGCGATCGGCATGGCGGTCGCCAACAAGCTGAAGGATCGGCCGGAACGGGCGATCGCGGTGATCGGTGACGGCGCGATGAGCGCGGGGCTGGCCTATGAGGCGATGAACAATGCCCGCGAGGCGGGTGAGCGGCTGATCGTCATTCTGAACGACAATGACATGTCGATCGCGCCGCCCGTCGGGGCGATGAGCGCCTATCTTTCACGCGTGTTGTCCTCGAAGGAATTCCTCAAGATCCGCGATCTCGGCCGAAAGATCGTCGATCGTCTGCCCAAGCAGCTCTCGACCGCGGCGCGCCGGGCGGAGGAATATGCCCGCGGCATGGCGACCGGCGGGACGCTGTTCGAGGAGCTCGGCTTCTATTACGTCGGCCCGATCGACGGCCACAATTTCGATCATCTGCTGCCCGTGCTCGAAAATGTCCGCGATGCCAAGGAAGGGCCGATCCTGGTTCATGTGGTCACCGAAAAGGGCCGCGGTCATCCTTTCGCGCAGACCAATGAAGAAAAGTACCACGCGGTTCCCAAGTTCGATGTCATTACCGGCGAACTGAAGAAGGGAACCGCCAAGGCCCCGACCTATACCAAAGTCTTCGCCGACAGCCTCATCAAGCAGGCCGAAAAGGACGACTCGATCGTCGCGATCACAGCCGCCATGCCCTCGGGCACCGGCCTGAAGGAATTCTCGAAACGCTTTCCGGAGCGCTTCTTCGACGTCGGCATCGCCGAGCAGCACGCGGTGACCTTCGCCGCCGGGCTTGCCTGCGAGGGGATGAAGCCGTTTGCCGCAATCTATTCGACCTTCCTGCAGCGCGCCTATGATCAGGTGGTCCATGATGTCGCGATCCAGAGCCTGCCGGTGCGTTTCGCGATCGACCGGGCGGGGCTCGTCGGCGCTGACGGTCAGACGCATGCGGGGTCCTTCGACATCACCTATCTGGCCAGCCTGCCGGGCTTCGTCGTGATGGCGGCGGCCGACGAGGCGGAGCTCGTCCACATGGTCGCGACCGCGCGCATGATCGAGGATCGCCCGTCCGCCTTCCGCTATCCGCGCGGCGAGGGGGCCGGTGTGCCGCTGCCGGAAGAGGGCGTGCCGCTCGAAATCGGCAAGGGAAGGATCATCAAGGAAGGCTCGCGCGTCGCCATCCTTTCGCTGGGCGGGCGATTGCAGGAAGCCAAGAAGGCGGCAGCCGAGCTCGATGCTCGCGGTCTGTCCACGACCGTCGCGGACGCACGCTTCGCCAAGCCCCTCGATCTTGCCCTGATCCGCGATCTCGTCGCCAATCACGAGGTGCTGATCACCATCGAGGAAGGCGCGGTCGGCGGCTTCGGCGCCCATGTCCTGCATCACTTGAGCGACGAGGGACTGCTCGATCAGGGGCATCTCAAGGTCCGCACCATGCGGCTGCCCGACGTGTTCCTCGATCAGGATGCGCCGGCAAGGCAGTATGAGACGGCCGGGCTGACCGCGCCGCACATCGTTGATACGGCGCTGGGCGCGCTCGGTCGCAACGACTTCATGCTGAAAACCGGAACGCGGTGAAATCGGGCGGCAAGCGGCGGAAGGAACGAGCCGATCGGCTGCTCGTCGAACGCGGTCTTGCCGACAGCCGGACGCGCGCGCAGGCACTGATCATGGCCGGGCTCGTCCGTTCGGGCGAACGCCGGATCGACAAGGCGGGCGAGCTCCTGCGTCTTGATTCGCCGCTCGCTGTTCAGGGGCGCGATCATCCTTGGGTTTCGCGCGGTGGCCTGAAGCTCGCCCACGCGCTGAAACATTTCGCTCTCGGCGATGCGGTGGAAGGTGCGGTCGCGCTCGACATCGGCGCATCGACCGGCGGCTTTACCGACGTGCTGCTGCACCATGGGGCAGGACGCGTGCATGCCGTCGATGTCGGCTATGGGCAGCTTGCCGATCGTCTGCGCCGTGATCCGCGCGTCATCGTCCATGAACGCACCAATGCCCGCCACCTGACCCGCGAGATCATTCCCGAGCCGGTCGATTTTCTCGTCTGCGATGCAAGCTTCATCTCGCTGAAGACCGTTCTGCCTGCCGCCTTGTCGCTCGCCGCCCCGCATGCGCATCTGATCGCCCTGATCAAGCCGCAGTTCGAAGCCGGGCGCGATGCCGTCGGCAAGGGCGGGGTGGTGCGCGACCCGGCCGTGCGCGAGGCGGTGGTGGCCGATATCCGTGACTGGCTGGCCGGGCGCGAGGGTTGGCGGGTGATCGGGGTCGCGGAAAGTCCGGTACTGGGCCCGAAAGGCAATCACGAGTTCCTGATCGCCGCGCGCAAGGGCGGTCCTTTTCCCGGCGACGACGAGGACAGGCCATGACGCGGGTCGAAGGCGTCGTCGTCGCCTTGGGCAGCGCCGGCGACGGTATCGTCGAGACGCCGGCGGGCAATTTCTTCGTTCCTTTCGTGCTGCCGGGCGAACGCGTCCGGCTCATTGTCTCCCGCGACCGCAAAGGCCGCCCGCGGGTGGAGCGTCACGAACTGCTGGAACCGATCGCCGAGCGCTCAGTGCCGCGCTGTCGCCATTTCGGCCGCTGCGGGGGATGTGCGCTTCAGCATCTGCCGGCGGATTCCTATGCGTCTTGGATCGTCCGGCGCATCGAAACCGCGCTCGCGACCCAAGGGATAGAGGCGGCGCGCGTTCGCATCGCCCGGCCCGAGATCAGCCCGCCGGGAGCGCGGCGGCGGCTCGTCCTGCATGCGCTCAAGGGACGCGACGGTCGCCTGCTGCTCGGCTTCCATGGCCGCGCGAGCCATCACCTGATCGACATCGAGACATGCCCGCTGGCGCGCCCCGCGCTTGTCGCCCTGTTGCCTGCACTTCGCCGGGCGATGGCGAACGTGCTGCCGCCGCGCGGCACCGCCGATCTGACGCTCACGGAAACCGGCAGCGGCATCGACCTGCTGGTCCGTGCCGGCGCGCTGCCCGATTACGGTGCCATTGAGGAGCTTGCGAAGCTGGCGGAAGACGGTGGTCTTGCCGCCGTCTCCTGGTCGGACGGCGGGACACCGGAAACGCTGGTTCAACGGTGCGAGCCGGTGGTCGATTTCGCCGGCGTCCCCGTCACCTTCCCGAGCGGCGCCTTCCTGCAGGCAACGCAGGAGGGCGAGGCCGCCTTGCGTCGCGCGGTGCTGGAATGGGTCGGCGATGCGCCCCGCGTCATCGAATTGTTCTCCGGGCTCGGCACCTTCGGTCTGCCGCTGGCCGCATCACGCAAGTCGGTGCTGATGGCCGAGGGCGACCGACGCCTCGTGACGGCGGTATCCGGTGCCCTCGAACGCAGCGGGATGCAGCCCTGCGCCCGGGTCGTTCACCGCGACCTGTTCCGCCGGCCGTTTCGCCCGGGCGAGCTCGATACCTTCGATGTGATGATTTTCGATCCGCCGCGCACCGGCGCCAAGGAACAGCTGCGGGAGCTGGAAGAGGCTCGCGCTCCGCGACGGATCATCGCGATCTCGTGCAATCCCAACACCTTCGCGCGCGATGCCCGGATCCTGATCGACAAGGGCTGGCAGCTGGTCGAGATTCGTCCGGTCGATCAGTTCCTCTGGTCGCCGCATCTCGAGCTCGCGGCGCTGTTCGAAATGACGGGCGGCGTGCGCTAGCCGCTTCGGCGTCGCCGGAACCGGAAATCACGCCGGTGCACGCGCCAGAACAGCAGGCCGATGCCGCTCGCCGCCATGATCGCGCCGAAGACCGCGGCGATGCGCAGCAGAAGATTGTTGAAATCCTCTCGCGCGTCATAGTCCATGATGTGGAGCATCCAGAAGAAATCATAGAAGCGCCACATGTCGTTGCGTCGCGCCACCACCCGCCCGACATTCGGCGAGACATAGAGTCGTGTTCCTTCCCCATCATCGATCCGGATCTGCCAGACCGGAAGCGGGCCACGGTATTCCTGCGGAGTTTCTTCCTTCCCGCTCAGCAGGTGGATTCGTGAGATCCGTGCCTTGCCGGCATAGTCGGCCAGGGCGGCAGCTCGCGCCATGCGTTCGTCGATCGGAGACAGCTTTTCGCCCGTGGTTGCATCGAACAATGCGGGCGGGCCATCGGCAAAACGGACCTCGGCCAGGCTGTGGCCGAGGCCATGGCGCAGCTCGATGCCGAGGACGGCCCGGCCGGCAAGTGGCTCGCGGAGCGCAGGCGGCAGGGCGCGGGCGGAAATCGGAACATCGGCAGGTTCGGCCATATGATGTTCGCCGCGCACCTTCTCGATCGGCAGCCAGCTCATGACGATGCCGCCCGTCGTCCAGAGCAGCAGTTGCGCGCCGATGGCGAGCCCGACGAGCT
>RFIU01000202.1 GCA_003695555.1 Alphaproteobacteria bacterium | reverse complement strand
GCTCCAGGCCTCCCAGGCCAACCAGCTCGTGATCGAGCGCCGCATCGATCACGAGCTGGTTGGCCTGGCTGGCCTGTTTGAGATTGGCGAAGTGGCTGCCCTGAATGCGTTTCTGGCGCATCCACACGAAGCGCGCATCGAAGGTCAGATTGTAGCCGCTGGTGCCGGCGCAGAAGACCACCATGCCGCCGCGCTTGACGACGAAGCAGGAGACCGGAAAGGTCTGCTCGCCGGGGTGCTCGAAGACGATATCGACGTCATTGCCCTTGCCGGTGATCGCCCAGATCGCCTTGCCGAATTCGCGCACCTTCTTCATGTAGGCTCCATAGGCCTCGGCATCACCGACCGGGGGAAGCTGCCCCCAGCAGTCGAAATCCCTGCGGTTGATGACCGCCTTGGCACCGAGCGAAAGGACGTAATCGCGCTTGGTCTCGTCGGAGATGACGCCGATCGCATTGGCGCCGGCAGTCGCGCACAACTGTACGGCCATCGACCCGAGGCCGCCGGATGCCCCCCAGACCAGCACGTTCTGGCCGGGCTTGAGAGTATGCGGGCGATGGCCGAACAGCATCCGGTAGGCGGTAGCAAGAGTGAGCGTATAGCAGGCCGATTCCTCCCAGGTCAGATGCCGGGGCCGCGGCATCAGCTGGCGCGCCTGAACCCGCGCGAACTGGGCGAAGGAGCCGTCGGGCGTCTCATAGCCCCAGATCCGCTGACTCGGCGAGAGCAGCGGATCGCCGCCATTGCATTCCTCGTCATCGCCGTCGTCCTGATTGCAGTGAACGACCACCTCGTCGCCGACCTTGAAGCGCTTCACCTTGCGGCCGACCTTCCAGACGATGCCGGCGGCATCCGAGCCTGCGACATGGTATTCGGCGCCATGAACGTCGAAGGGCGAGATCGGCGTGCCGAGCGCCGCCCAGACGCCATTGTAGTTGACGCCGGCGGCCATCACCAGAATCAGCACCTCGTCGGAATCGATCTCCGGCACATCGACAATTTCCTGTTGCATCGCCTGCATCGGCGGGCCATGGCGTTCACGCCGGATCGCCCAGGCGTACATCTTCTTCGGGACATGGCCGAGCGGCGGGATCTCGCCCACCTCATAGAGGTCCTTGAGCGGCCCTGTCGCTTGCGTCGCTGCGGCCATCGTCTCACTCTCCATCCAACCGCCTCCTTCAAGTGCCGTATTGCCCGCCGTCCCGCCACCACCCCCGGATCGGGAGGCGAAGCGTCTTGTGCGCTGCACAAAATCGTATAAGCTTGCGCGAGCGAAGGCAAGTCTGCATGTTTTTTATGCGACAAGGAAGTGCGGACGCATTCTTCTTACCCGGATCGGCAGGAGGCGAAGGTGACGACGAGCAACGGCGGGCGGAGGGAAGCGACGGATCGTGCGGCGCAGCAAGAAGGCCCCGGCCGCGATCGGCCGTGGATCTTCCGCACCTATGCGGGGCATTCCTCGGCCGCCGCCTCGAATGCGCTCTATCGCGCCAATCTCGCCCGCGGCCAGACCGGTCTGTCGGTCGCCTTCGACCTGCCGACGCAGACCGGCCATGACAGCGATCATCCGATGGCCTCCGGCGAGGTCGGCAAGGTCGGCGTGCCGATTTGTCACCTCGGCGACATGCGTACCCTGTTTGAGGGCATCCCGCTCGAACGCATGAACACTTCGATGACGATCAATGCCACCGCCGCCTGGCTGCTCGCCCTCTATCTGGCGGTCGCCGACGAACAGGGGGCGGACCGCGCGAAGCTGAAGGGCACGGTGCAGAACGACATCGTCAAGGAATATCTGGCGCGCGGCACCTACATCTTCCCGCCGGCGCCCTCGCTGAAGCTGATCGGCGACGTCGCGCTGTTCTCGGCCGCCGAGATGCCGAAGTTCAATCCGATGAACGTCTGCTCCTATCACCTGCAGGAGGCGGGTGCGACACCGGAGCTCGAGGTCGCCTATGCGCTCGCCACCGCCATCGCCGTGCTCGAGGAAGTGAAGGCGCGCGACATGCTGAACCAGGCGGCCTTCGCGCGCCTCGTCGGCCGCATCTCCTTCTTCGTCAATGCCGGCATGCGCTTCGTCACCGAAATCTGCAAGCTGCGCGCCTTCGCCGAGCTGTGGGACGAGATCACCGAAACCCGCTTCGGCGTCAAGGATCCGAAATGCCGCCGCTTCCGCTATGGCGTGCAGGTCAACAGCCTGGGACTGACCGAACAGCAGCCGGAAAACAATATCTATCGCATCCTCATCGAGATGCTGGCGGTCACGCTGTCGAAGCGCGCACGCGCACGTGCCGTGCAGCTTCCCGCCTGGAACGAGGCGCTCGGCCTGCCGCGCGAATGGGATCAGCAATGGTCGCTAAGAGCCCAGCAGATTCTGGCCTATGAGACCGATCTGCTGGAATACGGCGACATCTTCGACGGCTCGCCGGTGATCGAGGAGAAAACAGCCGAAATTCGCGAAGCGGTACGCGCCGAGCTTTCCCGTCTCGAGGAACTCGGCGGCGCCATCCCGGCGATCGAGTCGGGATGGATGAAGGCCCGGCTGGTCGCCGCCCATGAAGCGAGACGACGACGGTTGGAATCCGGCGAGGAAATCGTCGTCGGTGTCAATGCCTGGACCGAAAGCGCGCCTTCGCCGCTGACCGCCGAAGGCATCCCGGTGGTGGTGGTCGATGAGAAGGCGGAAGACGAGCAGATTGCCCGGCTCAAGGCCTGGCGCGCGGCGCGCGACGAGGCGGCGGTGACGTCCGCGCTCGCCGAGCTGGAGGAGGCCGCGCGCGAGGGACGCAACATCATGCCGCCCTCGATCGCTGCGGCGAAGGCGGGAGCGACCACCGGAGAGTGGGCCGATACCCTGCGCCGTGTCTTCGGCGACTGGCGTGCGCCGACTGGGCTCGAACAGGCCGCCGAGACGGGCGGGCGGGCAGACGCGGATGACGATCCGGTGCTCGCCGGGCTGCGCAGAAAGGCAGATGCGCTGGCCGGTCGCTTCGGCCGGCCGGTGACCATGCTGATGGGCAAGCCCGGACTTGACGGTCATTCCAACGGCGCCGAGCAGATCGCCGCACGCGCCCGTGAGGCGGGGGTGCGGATGATCTATCCGGGAATCCGCTACGCGCCGGCCGAAATCGCCGCAATGGCGGTCGCCGAAGGCGCCGACGTCGTCGGCCTGTCGGTGCTCTCGGGCTCGCACCTGCGCATGGTCGGGGAAGTGATGGCCGAGCTCGACCGGCTCGGCGCCGGCGACCTGCCGGTGGTGGTCGGCGGCATCATCCCCGATGACGATCGCACCCGCCTGCGCGAGATGGGGGTGGCAGCGATCTACACACCCAAGGACTATGACGTAAGCGCGATCGTTGATGACATCCTCGACCTCGTCCGGCGCCACGAAAACCGCCTGATCGCCCGCGCCCGCCCGCATCCGGCATGAGGGAAGGGCGCCGGTCGCCTCTCATCCGGACTCCATTTTTCGCGAGATTCATGATATAATTGCAACCTAGATTCGGAAAGTGGCCGCGCCGCTTTACGGGCGGCCGGCCGGATGGTGAGGAGGCAGGCCGATGACCATGCCGGAACCCGGAAAATCCATAGAATTCCGTTCCGCCGAAGGGCATGTCCTCGTCTTGGAGCCGGTCGACTTCAAGGGCGGGCGCGGCTTCGTTCTGACCCTTCGCGGATGCGGCGGCGATGACGGCGGTAGCCAGCGCTATTGCGGCTGCAACGGCGTCTATCTCCCCTGTCCCGAGGGCAAGTCGCCCTGGTGCGACTGCACCACCGATCCGCCGCGCCTGACCTGCGTGTGAGGCGGAGCACTCGGAAAGAAAGGGGCGGATGGATGGCGGATCGTCCGCCCGCCATTGCCACCTATCCTTCCATTCGGAATTCCCAGGTGTAGGTGACACCGGGGGTATCGACCGGTTCGCCGTCGCGAAAGCGTGGCGCATAGCGGAAACGGCGCACGGCCTCGATCACCGCCTTGTCGAAAACCCCGGGCGGCGAGGATTCGGTGATCCGGATGTCGCGAACCCGCCCCTCGCGGGTGACGGTGAAGGTGACTACGACACGCCCTTGTCGATACTTCCTGCCGAAGGCGGATGGTCGCATCCGGATCGGTGCCCGATAGACCGGCATGTAATCGCCGACGACGGCAATGCGCTTGGGCTTGGCGGCCAGCGCCCGGCCGATGGCCAGCAGATGCGTCGTCGCCTCGTCGGAGCGCCCGGCACTCTCCAGCCTTCTGGCCAGCACGCGATGGAGTCGCAGCACCTCGTGATCGGTCTTACTGAGGTGATGCCGATAATCGGCGAGCGCCTCTTCATGCAGGGAAATGACGTCGTCGAAGCGGTGTTCCCGTTCGGCGATCCTGGCCTCAAGCAGGGCGATGCGCCCCTCCATCATATAGTCGTGCGCTGCCTGTCGAGCGATGATTGCACGTACCCGTGCCACCTGTCGGCGGGCGAGATCGAGATGCTCGCGGCGATAGGCGACCTCGGCGAACTCGACATGCAGCCGGATGCGCTGCGGCACGGCCTCCTGCCCCTGTAGTGCCAGAATTCCGTCGATCCGTTCATAGAGCGCGAACACTTCCCCGGGCTTCGCTCTCGCCGCCCGGTCCGCCGCACGGGCCTCCTCCCACAGGGGATCGACGAGTTCGGGAGCGCTCGGCCCGAGTGCCTTCGTGAACAGGACGACGCTCTCGTGGAAACGCCGGCGTGCTTCCTTCCATTGCCGCAGATCGCGCAGCACGCCGCCCAGATTCAGCGCAGCCACCGCCTTCGCATGCATCTGTTTCGGCGTCTTCGGGCTCTTCGGCAGGGCATCATGGACGGCGCGGGCCAGCGGCAGAAGCTCGTCCGGTGGCGCATTACCCTGGACCGCCGCCTGCCAGGCCCGCCAGGCCTCGCCGAGATTTCCGGCCGGCCGTGCGCGCAGCGGCCCTGCATGGAAGAGCAGACCCGCCAGAAGGGCAACCATGAAGTAGCGGACTGCAAGTGTCGCCGCAGGCATCGGAAGCATTCCCCCTTATCTTCAGTCCTGGAGTCGGAAGGTAAATATGTAGCGCACGTCCGGCGTATCCACCGGCTTGCCGTCATGGAAGCGCGGGGCATAACGGAAACGCCGGGCCGCTGCGATCGCCGCCCGCTCGAAGGCGCCGGGCGGATTCCCTTCGATCACCTTGATGTCGGCGACCCGTCCCTCCTTCGTCACCGTCAGTGAGACGACCACATAACCCTGGGTGCCGCGCTGTGCCGCGGCGGATGGATAGATCGGTGTCGTTCGGTAGATCGGAAGATAGTCCATCGTGCCGCCGGGTGGCTGGTAACGCCCGATTTCCTGGCAATAGGCGGTCGCTTCCTCGGAGCGGCCCAGTTCCTCGAGCGCAGTGACGAGATAGGAGGCCGCTTTCAGGGAGCGTTGGTCGGACGGCGAGAATCGTTTCGTGAACAGCTCGTGGGCCCGCTTCAGACGGCGGGCCGCCGATCGATAGTGGCGCAGACCGAGATCCAGAAGGCCGCGTTGGAGCGCTACGCTTGCAAGAACGATCGGCCGCTGGCGCCCGGCAAGATCCGCATGTTCCTCGAGCCATGTGAGGTGTTCGCCGGCCAGATCGTCGGCCCCGTAGCGGATCAGATGGCGCGCGGCATCGACCCGCAGTTCGATGCGGGTCATGGCATAGGGCGGCCCGGCCTTCTCGAGGAGCCGGTCGAGCTGCAGAAAGAGTCTCTGGAAGATGCGCTGATTGTCCTTCAAAACGCTTTCGACGACCGCCAGTTCCCACAGCGGATCGACGAGATCGAGCGAGTCCTTGCCCGAGGCCTGTTCGAACAGGCGAATGCTTTCGCGCAGGCGGGTCCTCGCCTCCCTCAGGGAGTGCGTACCCTCCAGCGCCTTCGCCAGATTGAAGGCAGCTGCCGCCTTGGTGCGAATCTGCTTCGGCGCTTCCGGCCTTGCGGGCAAGGCGTCATAGACGTCCTGGGCCAGCGGCAGCAGCTCGTCCGGTGGCGCATGCCGCTTGACTGCCGCGCCATAGGCCCGCCAGGCTTCGCCGAGATCGCTCCCCGAGATCGCCGGCGTGACAGCCGCGAGCATAACCGCCATCACGCAGACCAGCAGCAGGCATAAGGCGCCCGCAGACCGAGCGAGTGCGCATCGGCCGAGAGATGCCCCGCAAGGATCGCCCGGATGTGGCACCGAAGCGGCGAATGGTGAATGGTACATGGCGCCCCCCTTGCCTTAGCTTCCCCTCCTTTTGAAGCCGACGACAGCGCACCGCGCCATGATGCCAGCACAGGAATTCTAAGGATTTGACGCCGCCTGGGCAAGATATGCTCTGCAATGGCTCTGCCGGCGGCCGGCAAGGCATCGCTTGAGCAGATCAGGAAAGAAGACGAAGAAACGGGAGCATGCGGCCCGGCGCATCGTCACCGGGCCGCGATCGATGGTTGTCAGGGCGCATCCAGCCAGGCCGCGATCTGCTGCACGGCGGCCGCTCCCCAGCCGAGTTCGAGATGATTGAGCGGCACGGTAACATCTGCCGAAAGATTGCCGATGCCGCCGGTATCCGAGCAACTCGCGATGAAGATCAGACCGTCGGACGGGCCGGTGTGCTCATTATGGAAATGGCCGATATCGGGGCTGGAACCGCATAGCAGATAGGTGCGCACCGAGGCCGGCACGCCGGCATTGCGCAGGTCATCGACCAGCGAGAGCGAGAGATAGGCGCCGATCCCGGCCGAATGGCTGACGAAGCCCCAGCCGCCATAATAGGTCGTCCACCAGTCCTGCTCGAGAGTGGCGAGCCCATAGACCGAGTCCCAGCGCCTGAACATCTGCGCGGTGCCGGGATAGAGAGCCGAGGACGGCGTCCACTCGGGGCCATGGCTCCAGAATCCGAAGCAGACGAGCCAGTCGTGAGGGATCGCTCCGTTCGAACCGCCCCCGCAGGCCGGATAGACGGCGATCGAATAGGTGATGCCATGGCGAAAGGCGATGTCGATGCCCTTGTTAGGGCCCCCAACCAGAATCAGCTTGTCGATATCCCCGCGATAAGCGGTACCCCACGCCTGGCGCAGGGAAGAGGCGTACATCCGCGCATTGAAGGCGCCCTTCGACCAAGCCACGACATCGACCGTTGCGGC
Source organism: Alphaproteobacteria bacterium (assembly GCA_003695555.1). Taxonomy (GTDB): domain Bacteria; phylum Pseudomonadota; class Alphaproteobacteria; order Sphingomonadales; family Rhodothalassiaceae; genus J084. Next base: position 2,419 of record RFIU01000202.1, on the reverse strand, counting down.
ACCGGTGGCGTTCTTCACCACTTCGATCGCATCGGCGATCGCTTCCGCCCAGAAATAGCCGTCGCCGTTCTTGTGGGCGAACGAGATCGCGAAGACCCGGTGGCCGGAATTGCTCAGCGCCTGCATCAGCCCGCTCGTCGGACAGAACTGCACCCCGCAGCCGTAATCGCCCGCCTCATTCGGATTCGCCCAGGCGAGATCGGCGTCCTGATTGGCGCCATGCACCAGCAGTACCGGCGTCCCACCACCGGCGGCGTCCCAGCCCGGTGCATAATAGAGCAGAAAGCGGTCCGAGCTCGGCCGGGCGCTGCCGAAGAAAGTCGCGCGCTGTCCGGTCTGGTCACCCCGGCCGTCGGCAGGAAAGCTTTCCTGAGCGAGCGCCCCGCCGGAATCGCGCCAGCGTTCGACCCGCACCCAACCATTGGCGATGCCGGTGGTGAAGGTCTGCTCGAGCACCGGACCGCCTGCCAAGGCCTGCGACGCAGGCAAGGCTTCTGCCGCCACGGCAATGAACGCGGCCGCGAAAAAGAGCAGGAGACGACGGCACCCGCCTGCCGGCGGAGCCGCGCTTGACGGCCGCCGACGGACCGCCTGAAATGAATTCGACATGTTCTGGAACCTCCATCAGCCATGTCCGCTTCACGCTTTTTCTTTCTGCGCGAAGATCGGACCCTCCATCGGGAGGCTCGCGGGGTGGTTGTTATGACCCGCGTCTCCTCCCGTTGACTCCGACGGACGAAGCCGAGCAAGCCTCAAACAGGAAGCGATGGTCAGAAGGTCGAACACGGCGATCGCGTGCGAAAGCCGGATGTGCAAGCAGGCGCCGCTTCGGCCCGCATGGTGTCAGCCGCGAGCTCTGCGCCATGCCAGGCCGAAAGAAGAGCGGGATCGTTCTTGTCCGTCCCCCCACATGAATGGCCGGTTCCGGCGCCATCTGGGACCGCCGATGACTGTGGTCCGATGACCACTCACCGGATGCAAGGGGGCTATTCGCCGGCGAGAGCAGCCGTATCCTCGATATGGCGGCGGCGGGCGTCGAACTCGGCGGCGATCTCCTCGTCACGCGCCTGCAGTTCATCTATATCGAAGTCGGCAAAGCCCAGCACCCCCATGTCGGCATAGGCGGCGCGCACCTTCTCGCCCCACAGCCCGATGTCCTTGACCACCGGCACGATGCGGGTGAACAGGAAGGTGCGGAACATCTGCATCTGTTCGCTCTCGTTCATATAGGCGACGCATTCCTCTTCCGGCAGGTCGAGTGTGCGCCAGACCTCGCGCGCCTCGAAGCGGTCGCGCATCAGATAGCAGGCCTCGACCAGGAACTCTTCGCGTTCGGCGCGTTCGGCCTCGCTGAGCTGCGGGTAGTAATCGCGCAGCGCCAGCCGGCCGAAGGCGACGTGGCGGGCCTCGTCTTCCATCACATAGGCATTGACGGAAGCCGCCAACGGGTTCTGCGCCTGATCGCGGATCATCGTGAAGGCGGCCAGCGCCAGCCCCTCTACCACCACCTGCATGCCGAGATAGGTCATATCCCAGCGACTGTCGCGCAGCACCTGCGCCAGCAGTTCGCTCAAAGGGCCGGTCATCGGCCAGGCGACCCCGAATTTTTCCAGGAGACGCTTGTAGGCCTCGACATGGCGCGCCTCGTCCACCACCTGGGTCGCGGCATAGAGCTTGCTGTCGAGATCGGGCACCTGCTGGACGATCTTCGCGGCACAGAACAGCGCACCCTGTTCGCCATGCAGGAACTGCGAGACGGTCCATGCCTGATGATAGCGGCGTAGCTCGGCCTTCTCCTTTTCCGACATTTTTTCGTAAAAGGACGCGCCATTGAGCGGAAAGGCATCCTCGGGCAGCTGCTGCGGATTTTCGGGATCGAGCTCCTGGTCCCAGTCGATCCGCACATTCGCATCCCATTGCTTGCGCTTGCCCTTGTCATAGAGCTGCATCAGGCTGGCGCGGCCGTCGTCGAAGCGCCAGTCGAAGAGCGCGTCATAACTTTCCTCAACCGGCCAGGTGTCCGGTGCCTCGATCGGATAGAGATCCTTCAGTCGCATCCTTCTCGCCTCTCCTCTTCCGCCGACCGCGCCATGTCCCCTGCCCGCGACGCGCGGCGGATACCTCGCTTTGCCATCGGGGAAAATACTATCATGCAATGCCCTGCTACTTCCTTGACGCTTTCGGGAGCCGGGACGACGACGCGGACATGCGCACCAAGCACGCAAACCCTAAGGCGGCAGGGGTGATCATGAATATTATCGTAATTCCAGAGGGATAGAGAATGCGCGTCAGCGTTTGCCCGCACCGCTCGGCACCTATCGGAAACGGGGGGTCGTCTCCGCCACAACAGCATCGGGGGCCGCCCGCGAAGTCTTCGCCGGCGGCCCCTCATGCGGTGGTCGGCGGCCCGGGCGAAGAT
>RFIU01000201.1 GCA_003695555.1 Alphaproteobacteria bacterium | reverse complement strand
TCTGGGTTGCATCCGGTGGCCGAGCCGGGCCCCGTTCCAAGGGGGCAGGCGGCAGGGCGACAAGGCGTGAAACGAGGCCAGCAGATCGTCGCACGCGGAGAAACAAGGCCTTGGCGTCCCAAGGCTTGGCACAGTTGATCGGCGCCCTGCTTGTCGGATGGGAAGACGGTCAAGTCCGCCTGTAGCTTTCGAGTCGCGCCGAATGGCTTCAGCGGTACGGATCTTTCATGGCGGGGCCATCGCCTGTCTGACCGACCATGCGGCGACCATGCGGCGACCGTCGGGGCGGCCACCGTCGTTTCTGCGCAAGCGGGCGTGCTGACCGCCGAATACAAGCTGAACTTTCTGCGCCCCATAAGTGAGGGGCGGCTCCTCGCCGAGGCGGTGGCAACAAAGAGGGAAGAGTCAGCGCCAAAGAGAAAAAAGAGGCAGCCCTTTGCCCTGTTTCAAAGGGCCCCTCATTTGCTCACTTGCTGGCCCTTGCCGACTTCAGGGCAGCACCCGGGAAGAAAAAATCCCGCCCGTCCCCCTTTCGGGGGGGCGGACGGGACCGTCTTTCGTTTCTGAAGGCCCGGAGCGCCTTCCTGTTCAGCTTCAGAATTTGAAACGGAAGCCGCCGGCAAATCGGCGCTGCTCGACCAGTTTGCGGCCGAAGTCGCTTTCGAAACTGAAATCGAAGCTCGCACTGCGGGACAGCCGCACCGACAGACCACCTTCGACGGTGCCGAAGTGATCGTCGATCGCAACACCCGGCACATCGAAGAGCAGGGCGGGATCGGCGGTAAAACCGGCACGGGTGAAGAAGCGGGAGCGCGGGGCGACATCCGCCTGGAAGGTGACGCTGGTATAAAGGTGGAGCCAGCGACGCTTCTTCTTGTCCTTCAGTGAGAACTGCAGCTGTCCGCCGATGCCGAGCAGGGTCTGGTCCGGCTTGCGGCTGGCAAAGGTGGCGCCGAAGTCGCCGGCACCCGTTTCGCCATAGGCATCGATCTTGAGACTGGTATGGCGGATCTGGAAGAGCGGCCCGACCTCAAGCGGTCCCCAGCCGACCAGCGCGCCGGCATCCATGCCGCCGACGAAGAGGAAGCCATCGGTCTTGGCACGGGCGTTCAGGGTGTCGCCGACCAGTACGGGCCGGTTTCCGGACAGATCCATGAACTGCACCCCGACATAGCCATTGGCATAGAAGGGGCCATGATTGGCGCTCCCATAGAAGTTGAAGCCATAGGCGTTTCCGTTATGGCTGCGGCCCGTGGCGTCGGTACTGAAGTTGCCGACATCGGCGGCGATCCCGATCAGGTAGTCGTCACCGAACCGACGGTCGGCGCCGAAGGTTACGAGAAAGTCGGTCGCGCCGAATCTGGCATTGACTCCGACATTGTTGCCGGTCAGCACGTCGCTGGCGATGAAGAACGACCAGGGGCTGCCTCCCTTTTCCTTATTTCCGTCACCATCCGGTGTAGGCGCAGCGGAATTGCCCAGTCCGCGTGCCAGGCGCGCGGCATCCGAGGCGCTGGTGCTGGCCAGCCGGATCGGGTTGGAAATGAAGGCCATCGTGTCGAGGGCGGCGAACCCTCCGGCACGGCGCGCGGTCGCCCGTCTGGCCAGTCGTCCGCCGATAAGCCGCGAGAGCTGATACCCGAAGCGGTCGAACATGAAGGTTTCGGTCGGGTTGAGCGTCTGGAGCGCCTGCTGAAGCGCGCCTTCCACGCTCAGCCCGTCCAGGGCGCCGACGATATTGCGTACACTGTCGCGTTCGATGCTCGTCGGTGTCGTGACGGAATCGAGGACACTGGCGACCGCGCGCTGCTGGGCTGTGTCGGTGAACGGCGTGTAGTCGAGCGCGAAGACCTGGAAATAGCCCGCGCTCATGCCGCCGGAAACCACGCCGGTATCATTGATGATCAGCTCGTCGTCCACCCGCATCACGGTCGGTGTGCCGTCGGAAGCGACCGGCCCGCCGACGATCGTCGGGGTGCCGGTCAGCGTTCCGCTGGTTTCGATGAAGCGGAAGGTGGCGCCACGATCGGGCGTGAAGCCGGGTTGGAAGTCGGCGACCACGACACCGTCGAGCTGCGCGTTGCCACCTAAGCCGGTGCTGGCGTCGGGGAGAACCTGCAACAGATCGGCACCGGTTTCGTCCACTTCGATCAGCAGGCCGCCGCCGACGTCCTGCAGATAATCGCCTTCGAGCACGAGGGTGCCGACCGAATTGCCGGGTGCCAGCAGGCCGCCGCTCTGGATGAAGCCGAGCGGTGCGCGGATCCGCCCCGTGCCGCCGACGATGCCGAGGCTCTGGCCGAAGGCGCCGGTGACGAACTGCCCATTCACATCCAGAAAACCGCCCATCATCGCCGTCACGCCGCTGGTATCGATCAGCAGGCCGCTTTCGCCGACCGTGACCGTACCACCTAGCTGGGTATAGGCGGCCGTGTCATACTCGCCATTCACGTCGAGCGTCCCGCCGCTGATCGCGCTGCCGGCGAAGTCGAGGAGCTGGCCAGTGGCGCCGACCGTAAAGCTGCCGTCGCGCAGATCCAGGAAGTCGGTGGCGAAAATGCCATCCACCTTTACGCTGCCGCCGAGCATGACCGTCCCGAGATCGATACTGGCCGAATTGTCGAAATAGATGGCATTTTCACCGACCGTGAAGGATCCGCCTTCGATCAGAAGCCATCCCGAATCCAGTTCCGAATCCTGGACCTGAAGGGTGCCGTTCGCGAGATCGACAAAGTCCACCACCTGCAGCAGCGCACCCCCCGAGATGTCCAGGTCACCGCCGTCCAGGGTCAAGGTGTCGATCTCGATCGCGAAGGGGTCCCCGAGGGTCGTTGAAGTTCCGTCACCGAGGGTGACCTCGAAGAAGGAGGAAACAAGGGTGGGCTCGCCGCCGTCGCGCAGCGCATTGAAGTTTGCCGGAATCAGTCCTTCAGACCAGTGTGCGGGGTCCAGCCAGTCGCCGCTGGCGCCGATGGCGCTGGCCTGCCGCAGCGGATTGACCGCATCGATGAAGGGCCGCATCGCCGCCACATTGGTGAAGAAGGCGACGTCGCCGAAGGTGCTGTTGGCCTGGTTGAACGGGTTGAAGCCGCCGCTGGTTACGCCGGCGAGCAGAAAATTGCCGTCGGCATCCTGAACGAGGAGCGCGCCGCCGGAATCGCCCGGCGCGGTCGTTCCCTCAAGATCGGTCGTCGTCGGATCGCCGAAGAAGTCGAAGGCACCGGGATTGTCCGGATCCTCGAAATCGATGAACAGCTGGGCATCCGGAAAGTCCGGATTGAAGCTGTCGATGGCCTCGATGATGTTGGTGGCGACACGGCGACGAAGATCGAGGAACTGGCTGTTCGGGTCGCTGCCGACACCGGCTGTCCCGAAGCCGACGATGGTACCGAGCGTGCCCGGCGCCGGAGCGCTGCCGACCAGACCGGCGGGCGTGATGCCGGTGATCCGGTCATTGAGGGCGATGACCGAGATGTCATAACCGAGAAAAAAGGCGTCGCGGTCGTATTCCACCGGCACGACATGGCCTGCTGCCGTGACGAAGTCGCCCGTGACGAAGAATCCCTCCTGGCCGTCAGGATTGGTGGTGACGGCGACGCCGATTGTCTTATCGAAGGACGGATCCGTACCGTCAAAGCGCACGCAGTGGGCGGCCGAGATCACGGTTCGTGCATTGATCAGCGTGCCGGAACAGAAGCCGAGTACCAATCCCGTATCCAAGTCGAACATCGCGAGCCCGACGACATTGGGATGCTGATTCGTCAGATCCAGGATCGAATCCGGCGTGCCCAGACTGTCGGCGATGATGATGTCCGGCCGAATGAGGACATCGCGGCCGAACAGGCGGGCTTCGCGATAGTCGTCCTGGGAACGGATGGTCGCGTTCAGCGCCGAGGGATTGAGATTGAGGTGCCATTGGCGGCGCCCGCTCGCTTGCTTGCGGGCAAAAATGGCCTGCTTCTGGCTGGCGGCGCTCGTCGGATCAGGTGCGGCCTCGACCGCAGGCGCGGCAGCGGCCCACCCGAGGCACGCCAGGCTGACGCCCGTTAGAAGCGCGTGGTGATACTTTCTCAAGAACATGGCAGGTCTTCCTCCCGATTTGACATTTCCCCGGCTCTCGGTCCGCATTTCCCCGGCTTTCGGTCCGCAGCCCGCTCTCAGGACACTCCCGGGAAGGGGTGCGGAATCTTCCGGTCCGTTAACCATTCCCATGGGCGACCGTTTCGATGCGATTCGCTGGTCTCTTTCGATCCGCCCCTGACTCCCCCACGGGGTTTCGGCCCTGTCGTGCCCGCTTTCGGGCAGGCCACCCACGACCCATTGAAGGAGCGGCAG
>RFIU01000200.1 GCA_003695555.1 Alphaproteobacteria bacterium | reverse complement strand
GTCGCCGGCATCGATCATGTCGCGATCGGCACCGACATGGATGCGAACTACCGGCCGGTGTTCACCAGCTATCGTGACTGGCCGGAACTTGTCGCCGCCCTCAAGGATGCCGGCCTGTCGCGGCATGAGCTGCGCAAACTGATGGGCGGCAATTTCCTGCGCATCTGGAAGGCGGTCGAGCCAGCCTGACCGACGACCCCGGTCGGGATGCATGCTGGCGCGGCTTGCCGGTCGGAAAGCTACGCCGGCGGCTGGCGAGACGGGGCGGGCGCGCGGTGGACTCCCGGCGCGTCGATCGGGCAGGCGATGCGCTCTCTTAGCGTCGGCAGTCCTTGCTGGACCGATTCCAGGCGATTTCCTCCAGATAAATGGTCCGCTTGGCCTGCAATCCGGCGATTTCGTCATCGATGTCCATCTTGGCGAAGGTGACCGCGTGAAGCTTTCTCACCTTTTCCTCGTAAGCTCCTATCGCTTCGCCGAGCCCCATCGCATGATCCGCGACATCGAAGAATTTCCTCTTGACGAAGAGATAGATAGCCGCGCCGGCATGGGCAGCGGCCTTGGTGGCATCGTCGATGGCGGGCCTGCCGATCTTGTGGCCCAGCGCATCCAAAGCCTGCCGCCGGCGGGCAAGGTCGGCCAGCCGCTGGTCCACCCCGACAAGCGCCTGTTCGACATAGGTGGCATAGGCGGGATCGCATGCCGCGATCGCGGTGGCCAGTTCGTCGCTCACCTCACCGATCGGCGCGGGAAGGGGTTCTTGTCTTCCGCCATCCGGCCCGTCCCTCGCCGGTTGCGAAGCCGAGTCGCGAAGCGCCGGGCGAGCCGGGATGCCTGCATCGGTCCGGGCCGGCTCGTTCCGCCGTTCCAGGGCATTCGGCTGGTGACCGGCATCGGATCCGGCAGGTGCGGTCGGGACGCTTCCGACCTTTGCGGTTTCCGCATAAGGATCGCCGATCGTATCGTCATTTCCACCATAAGGGTCAGCTTGTGGTGTCTCATCATAGGGGGAAATGCGGCCATCAGGGCCGACCTGGCGCGTGCCCCAATGAACCGCGCCGCTTCTGTCCTGGGCGCAGGGGCCGAAGCGCACGGGGCCGTCACAGCTTTCCAGCGGCGGGTTCGCGACGGGTGCGCGTGGCGCCGTGTCTCGTCCATTCGGCATTCCGCCACCCGCTCCGCCCGATGCCCTTCGGCCTTCTTTCTGAGCGGTAATCTTCTCGATGCATTCGCGGGTATCCTTGGTCGTCCAGCCCGGCAGACCGCTCTTCTCGAGGAAGCGGCAATAGACGACCGTGCAGTTCCGGGTGTTCAGCAGTTCGCCCTGACAGGCGGCAGGAAAGCTGTTCGGCGCTCCGGCGATCGAGTCTTCGCTCGTTCCCGGCGCCGCCGGTGGCGTGCGCGATCCGTCATAGCGGACCGGCACCCCCTTTCGGCACAGATCCAGCCGGACCTTGGCATCCAGCATGGTCGCCTCATAGAGAAGGCCGCCGTTCTTGCCATCGTGGAGCCTGTGCGCCTCGGCGACGCGCTGACGATAGGCCTTGATACAGGTCTGCCCGGCGGCGGCGCTTACCCTGCTGATCGGGGTGATGACCGGAAAGGCCGTCACCACCAGGACAGCGCAGAGCGCCATTGCCAAGCTTGCCCCGGCTGTTCGTCGGCAGGTCATCTAGCGCAGGACCGCAAAATCGCCGACCTTGACGCCTTCCAGATCCGAGACGGGGCGAACGAAGGAAAAACGGTCAAAGATCCGCTCGATCGAAACTTCGCCCAGCTCCGTCTGATCATAACCGAGCAGTTCGCCGGTGAAGGGATCCTTCAGCTCGTTTCCCACCGACATGACCATGAATCGCATCCCGACGGCGACATTGTTCCGCTTGCCGGCGGAAATGGCGATACGGCCGTCCTTCACCTGGACTACACGGGCCTGGAAGGGAATCCGGCGCGCATTCTCGGCGATGAAGGCGACAGCCCGGTCGATGGCGATCTGCGTCGCCTTGCCGAGCGGGGTTTCCTGAAAGTTGTCGGAATCGAAGCTCACCCCACCGATATTGATGCCGAGCCTGCGTCCCTTCGCCTTCGCGTTTCCTTCGACCCGCTGGGAAGCAACGACCTCGCCGCTGGTGGCATTGACCAGCTTGATGATGAGCCCGACATGGGCCTGCTGCTTGTGGGAGCCCAGGCGAAGCCCGCCGATGCCGATTCCGCTGCCGCCCTTGCTCTTTTGAAGGTCGAATTCGGTGACGCTTCCCATGATCAGAATCTGGGCGCCCGTCATTTTGGAGATGCGGGCGGACTGGGAGCGTGCCGTCATCCCTCGCTGGGCAAGATCCTGCTCGGCGAGTACATCGTCAAGAACGGTACGCTCGAGAACGACGAAGGCACCGCTTCGGGTCAGCGCATTGGTGAGCTGGTCTTCAAGTCCCTGGGTGAGGGATTCGCCGCCGCCGCTGGTGTAGGAAGAGCGGTTTTCGAAACGCGTCACGGCGACAATGGGCTTGAGATGAACGACGCTCTCGGCATCCTTTTCCGACGCTCCGGACAGATCCTGTGCGGCTGCCGGAAGAGCAGGCGGAAGAAGAATCAAAAGAAAAAAGAACAGGGCCGTCAGACCACACAGAAAGGTCCTGCCGGCAATGGGCAGATTTCTCATCCGGGCATTCATGGAACGGATCCCTCCCTTTGGTATCCCGAAAAAAACCCTCCTGCCGGGAAAGGATCAGGAAGGATCGATAGCCCGTCTTCAGGTTTGCCCGCCCGCAACCACCATAGAAGGTTGATAATTAATGTCAATTGTTAAATTTCAACTAGCGTTCGTCATTCCTCTTCTTCATGTCATCCCGGCATCGACCGTTCAGGCGAGCCCCAGTTCGGCACGAATCTCGGCGGGTGTCACGCCTGCGGCACGCAGCTGTTGCAGCGTTGCCGAGCGGTCGCGCTTGGCCAGCCGGCGGCCGTCCCGTCCCAGGATCAGGCGGTGGTGGCGGTAGCGCGGGCTCGGCAGGTCGAGCAGTGCCTGGAGCAGGCGGTGGACATGGGTCGCCTCCCTCAGGTCCGCCCCGCGGATCACGTGGCTGATATCCTGCAGCGCATCATCGACGACGACCGAGAGATGATAGCTGGTCGGCGTGTCCTTGCGCGCCAGCACGACATCGCCGATGAGCGCCGGATCGACCGGGACGTCTCCTTCGCCTTCTTCCGTGAAGAAGAGCGGCCAGCGCCCGATCGATTCGAGCCGGGCCAGCGCCGCCGCGCAGTCGAGCCGCCAGGCGAAGGGGCCCCCGTCGGCGATGCGGCGTTTGGCGCGCGCCCGATCGCGCCGGCAGGTGCCGGGATAGGGTGACTTGCCCGCTCCATGTGGTGCCGCGCCGGCGGCGGCGACCTCGGCGGCGATCTCCTTCCTCGTACAGACGCAAGGGTAGACGAGGCCGGCCTCCCTCAGTCGCGCGATGGCGGCGCGATAATCCGCAAAATGCGCCGACTGGCGTCTCACCGGCTCTTCCCAGGCGATGCCGAGCCAGGCGAGGTCTTCAAGGATCGCGGCGACGAATTCCTCGCGACAGCGAGCGCGGTCGATGTCCTCGATGCGCAGCAGAAAGCGCCCGCCGGCACGCTGTGCCGCATCATGGGCGAGCAGCGCGCTGAAGGCATGGCCCAAATGCAGTCGCCCGGTCGGAGACGGCGCGAAGCGGGTGACGAACCCGTCGTTCCCCTCTCTTATCCTTCGCATGGCCATCTGGTCGTTCCTGCCGCTTGCGTGATGCTCTTGTCCGCTAGCGCAAAATCGGCTTTTCTGCACGCCGTTTTGCGATGAAGAGCCGCCCTGCCCCCCGCAGGACGGAAATCGGGGATGGTCGATGTCCGAACCGTTGCTGCAAGGTCCCGAGCGCGCCCCCGCCGCCGGTGACGCTCCTGACAGTCTGGTCGTCTTTCTGCACGGCTATGGCTCGAACGGCGAGGATCTGATTGCGCTTGCCGAACCGCTGGCGCAGATTCTGCCACGCACGCACTTTCTTTCGCCCAATGCGATCGAGCCGTGTCCCGGCGCGCCGAACGGCTATCAGTGGTTTCCCTTGGCGACGCTGGCCCGTTCGGAGCGCGATACGGGGGTGGTGCGCGCCGCACCGGTGCTCGACCGCTGGCTCGATCGTCAGCTCGCACGATTTTCTCTGCCTGCCTCTCGGCTCGCGCTCGTCGGCTTCAGTCAGGGAACGATGATGGCGCTGCATGTCGGACTTCGCCGTGTCGCACCGGTCGCCGGCATCCTCGGATTTTCGGGCGCGCTGGCGCGGATATCGCATCTGATGGACGAACTGCGTGCGCGGCCGCCGGTGCAGCTCGTCCATGGCGATCAGGATCCGGTGGTTCCCGCCTGGATGATGTTCGAGGCCGTCGGCGCGCTGGAGGCGATGAAGGTGCCGGTGGACTGGCATGTCAGCCGCAACACGCAGCATTCCATCGCCCCCGACGGTCTGCAGGTCGGCGCCGACTTTCTCAAGCGCGTGCTGGCCTGACCGATTTCTTCCTTCCTCTCCGGTGTCGCCGGATCGGCGCTTGCCATGCCGGCGGAACACTGTATCTTGTGTGGCGGGGTGGGTGATGCCCCAAGAGCGGCAGCGCTGGCGCGCATAAGGCGCAGCGGATGGGCCGCCTGAGGTGAGGAGAGGAAGGCGGACGTCATGCTTGACGGTCCGATACCGGGCGGCGAGGGCCTCGCTCCGGCCAGCATTTCGCCGGAGGCGTGTCCGGCGCTCGTCCTCAACGCCGATTTTCGCCCCTTGAGCTATTTTCCGCTTTCGCTCTGGCACTGGCAGACGGCCTTGAAGGCAGTCTTTCTCGACCGGGTGCAGGTGGTCGCCGAGTACGATCGCATCGTCCGCTCGCCGACAACCGAGATCCGGCTGCCGTCGGTGATCGCCCTGAAGGAATATGTCGAACAGGGGCGCTGGCCCGCCTTCACGCGCTTCAACCTGTTCCTGCGCGACCGATTCCGCTGCCAGTACTGCGGGGGCCGAGACGAACTGACCTTCGATCACGTCGTTCCGCGTGCCCATGGCGGGCGGACCACCTGGACGAACGTCACCACTGCCTGCGCCCCCTGCAATCTGAGGAAAGGCGGCCGCACGCCCGAAGAGGCGCACATGCACCCCTTGACCCGGCCCTGGCGGCCGACGCGTCATCAGCTGATGGAAGCGGGCCGCGCCTTTCCGCCGAACTATCTGCACGAATCCTGGCGCGACTATCTCTATTGGGACAGCGAGCTGGAGCCCTGATCGCGTCCACCGGCGGGGGTGAAAGTCCTTTGCCCGGAAATTCCTGTGGCTTTGGTTGATGACGTGTTAAGTTCTTGCGCGCGGACGGGCTGGCCGGTCCGGCATGCCCGGCGGGGCCATGGCGAGGGGCAACCGCCGGGGTGACGGTTCCGTGTTGCCGATCGTCCGCATTCCCGCAAGGGGCGGGGTGGCTCGACCCGGATCGGGACGGCCCCCGTCCTCATGGTGAAACAGGGGAGGAACCGAAATGAATACGGCTCTCGTCGCTCTTGCCTGGAGTGCTGCGCTATGCGGCGTTCTGTGGCTGCCCTATGTGCTGGCCCGCTTTCAGGCTCGCGGCCTGATGGGTGTCATGGGCAATCCCGATCCGAACGCGCCGCCACTGCCCGACTGGGCGGATCGTGCCCAGCGCGCGCACGCCAATCTGGTCGAGAATCTGGTGCACTTCGCCGCCCTCGTGCTGATCGCACAAGTGCTCGGCATCGCCGCAGCCGTCGGCCTTGCGGCCGTCGTCTTCTTCTGGGCGCGCGTCGCCCATGCCGTCATCTACATCCTCGGCATTCCGGTCCTGCGCACTCTTGCATTCTTGGTCGGCTGGGGAGCGGAGATCGTCATCTTCCTGAAGGTGATCGAAAAGCTCTATGCCGCTTGAGGGCGGCCCAGCCCCAGACAAAGCGAAAGGGCGGCCCGACGGGTCGCCCTTTCGTCATCGTGGCGCAGGTCTTGCGGCAGACCACGTCTCAAAAGCGTATCCCCAGCCGGCCGGAGACGAGGTGCTGGCGGAAGTCCGCCGAAGGAAGATTGGACGAGAAATCGTCGAACTCGTACTCGACCTCGGCGAAAAGGTGCCGGCTGATCGGGATCTCGAGTGATGTTTCGAACCGCAACCGGTCATCATCGCGGATTTGACCGATCGACGGTGTGACGGATCGATAATTCCGTTTTTCGTAACGGCCACCGATGCGAAAGCGGGCCTCGTCGGCACCGAAGGGGAACTTGCGCGTGTAACGCAGCCGCAGATCATGACCGCGATAGTCGAATTCCGCCGCCGTCGCGTTCTCATCCTTGTAGCGGTAGGTGGTCGTGAAATAGCTGCGGGTGCCATCGAGAAAATAGTAGAGGCTCACCCCCACCGCATTGACCGTGGCGTCGCGAGCGGTACGGTTCAGGAAGTTCTTGTCGGTGTAATCATAGGCGAGGCGCACGAAGACCTTGCGGCCAAGAAAGCCGGACAGCGCCGGGGTGATCCGGTTGAGGTCCAGGAAGCCCTTCCGCCCCAGCGTAGCATGGGCGAAATTGTAGTCGATATCGAAGGTGACAGGTCCGAAATCATGGCCGATGCCGGCGCTTGCCCGATGGCTCTGGATATCAAAATTGGTAAAGTCGAAGTGCAGGCTCTGCGAAAAATCATAGCCTGCGCGCAGTTTTGTCTTCGCGCCCAAGGGCGCGGTAAGCGAAAGGCCGGCGTCGATCAGGCCTGCAAAATCGTCATTGGCGGTACTCGTATCGAGCTGAATGACCGAAATATTGCTGTCGTACTCGATGCCGCTGCTCACCTCGAATTCCCATTTGACCTTTTCTTCAGCCCCTGCCGCCGGCGAAGGCGAAGCGGCCATGGTGGCCCACGTCAGCGCCAGCCCCGAAGCGAGCACCGCCTTGGCGGGCATCGTGATTCCAGACAGATTCATCAAAGCATTTCCTCCTTTTCTTGCTGCGGGCAGTATCCGCACGTCGCACGGTTTCCGGTTGCCCTGGACGATCTGATTCAGCCGTCACCATCGGTTTCGTCATCGACGTCGTCGCGGACATCGTCATCGACGTCGTCGCGGACATCATCATCGACATCGTCGCGGACATCATCATCCACATCGTCGCGGACATCGTCATCGACGTCGTCGCGAACGTCATCATCGACATCGTCGCGGACATCGTCATCGACATCGTCGCGGACGTCATCATCGACGTCATCGCGAACATCGTCATCGACGTCATCGTGGACATCATCATCGACGTCATCGCGGACATCATCATCGACATCGTCGCGAACGTCATCATCGACATCGTCGCGAACGTCATCATCGACATCGTCACGAACGTCATCATCGACATCGTCGCGAACGTCATCATCGACGTCGTCGCGGACATCGTCATCGACATCGTCACGAACGTCATCATCGACGTCGTCGCGGACGTCATCATCGACATCGTCGCGGACATCGTCATCGACATCGTCATGAACGTCATCATCGACATCGTCGCGAACGTCATCGGCTGCTTCACGGGCCGCCTCGCGCGCCTCACGAGCCGCTTCACGGGTCGCCTCGCGCGCCTCATCGGCGGCTTCACGCGCGGCGTCGCGAACTTCATCAGCGGCTTCACGGGTCGCTTCGCGCGCTTCATCAGCGGCATGACGTGCGGCATCGCGAACATCATCGGCCGTATCGCGCGCGGCGTCGCGAACATCATCGGCGGTCTGAGCGCCGGCGGGGAGCGTCCAGAGCCCCAGAGCCGCGGCGATGGCCATTGCCGATGCCAGCCGGGCCTTCGTTTTCAGGAAGGAAAGGGAAATATTCATCGTCGCCTCCTCGTCTTGTTGATCGGACGTGCCTTAGAGGTACCTTCCGTTCAACGTGAGCGCGGGCCGATCTATTCCCTTCGGCAAGAATGGCGTGATGATGAAGGGATATTCTTCATGGCCCGGATGCCGGCAATGCGGGAAGGCGCAACAGACCATGACCGCTATCGGGGTCACGTCCGGCGGGCGGAAGGTCGAGGGCGGCGCTGCGCAGGCGCACGATGAGGGGGGCGAGCCTGCCACGAAGCTTCACGTCGGGCATGTTGTTGGCGCCCGGCAGGCTCATGTCCGGTTCTTCTTCGGATAGCCACCAAGCGATGGCCGCGCCGGCAAAGGCACAGGCGAGGGAGGTGCCGGAAGCCGGCCTTAGCTGGCTGCCATCACCCGTCCTGGCAACCCGAACCCCGACGCCCGGGGCAGAGAAATCGATATGCGGGCCGCGTCCGGCATGGGCATAGACACGGCCTTGACGGTCAAGCGCGGTGATCGCGAGCGTCTCGGGCCATGCGGCCGGATAGGCCGGCGGGGCCTGCGGTCCGCCGTTGCCGGCTGCCGCGATCAGGACGATGCCTCGCTCGGCTGCTGCCCTCACCGCGGATTCCAGCAGGCGGTTCGCCGGTCCGGCAAGCGCCAGCACCATCACCCGTACCTTCCGGCGGACCAGCCAGTCGATCGCCGATACCAGCGCCTCGGCTGTCGTGAGCGGCCCGTAATCGGGCGTATCGAAGAATACCGCCGCCAGCGAAACGTCGGCCTCCTCGAAAAGGCCCCTGATGCCGCATTCGGGTCGGGCCAGCAGGATCGAGAGCATCATCGTCGCATGGTCGTGGGAAACCTGCTTGCCGTCGGGGATGAAGTGCCGCTCGGCGAAGCTGCGTCCCTGCAGGCAGGGGTGGCTGCGCTGGGCCGCGGAATCGACGATGCCGATCGGCACCCCGGCGAACCTGAGCCCGCGCTGAGGCAGGCCGAGCATCGGCGCGAAGGCGGCAGGCGGCAGCCCCGCATCCGGACTGCCGGTAGCGGCCGCCCGATCGGCGACTCCTTTGCCGGAGGCCCGCATTTGCTGGGGGCGATAAACGTGATTGAGGTCGATCTGCCCGCCTTCGGGCAGGCGCGCTGCCAGGCGCCGGCGCAGATCGGCGATCGAGGCGCCGGTCCGGCTGCGTACCCGCAGCAGCGTCCGGTCTAGCAGCCGAAGCTCGGTGTCCGAAACGGCGGCCACCGCCCGGTCGGCGGCAATCCGTGCGCGCAGGGGTGCAGCCATGGTGCGGGGGACCAGGATCAGCAGTTCGTCTGCGATAGCGAGCTCGCGGCGGCCCTCGATCGTGCGCATGACGGCGAATTCATGATGATCATGGGCCGCCTCTCTCTCACCATGGCTCGCGTGGCCGCGGCGCCGGTCCCTCTCTTCTTTTTTCTCATCATCATAAGCATCGCGATCGCTCTTCCGGTCATGCCGCCCATGGGTGGCATCGTCTTCCCCCCGCCCGGCCCTGCGGTCCGCTTTCGCGTCATCCTCGCGCGAGCCGGCATCAAAGTCGTCGGCAACGTCTCCATCGACCCGGTCTTCCACATCATCTTCCACATCTCGCTCGACGCCGTGCTCGACCTCGCTTTCGACCTTGTCCTCGACGCGATCTTCGACCTTGTCCTCAACGCGATCCTCGACCTTGTCCTCAACGCGATCCTCGACCTTGTCCTCAACGCGATCCTCGACCTCGTCCTCGACGCGATCCTCGACCTCGTCCTCGACGCGATCCTCGACCTCGTCCTCGACATCATCTTCGACATCGTCTTCTGGGGGGCGCGCAACGAATGTTGCCGAAAGCTCGTCGGAAAGGAAAATCGCCTTCGCCATGACCGGTCGGCAACTCGGGTCCGCGGTGAGTGCAAGCAAGAGGCAGAACACCCCGACCAACACTCGGACATGGATCGATGGCCGCGGGCGTTCAGTCGGTCCGCCATGCGGGTCGTGTCTTGCCGCGCTAGCGTTCACGCCAATCGCTCCCTTCATCTCGCCGCTGGTCATGAGAAAACGCATCCGACTTGTCATGCATTCCCCGGCCACCTACCAATATCACGACCAAACGGCCGAGCGCTCCATTCTTTTTACGGTGCAGGTGAAGAAGGGGTGAAGACGCTGCGGCGGTTTTCGCAGGCGCGGTACCGGGCGGGAATAGGAACGCGTGCTCATGCGTTGGAAGGGGTGATGGCGGTGGATGCCGAACGGATCAGGCGAATGGTGCTGGATTCGCTTCCGCATCTTGGGCGTTATGCCCTTTCGCTCACCGGCGAGGGTGCTGCGGCCGACGATCTCGTGCAGGCGACCGTGCTGAAGGTGCTGGAGCGGCCCGACCGCTATCGAGAACAGCCCGGCAAGTCGTTCCGTTCCTGGCTGTTCCGTCTGTGCCGCAACGTCTGGATCGACGAATGGCGGCGCGAACGCGCCCGCGGTGGCGGCCGCACGGCGACGCTCGACGCGCTAGGAGATCCGCCGATCGACGGGGCGGGGGCGATGGAGGCACGGCTTGACTGGCGTGACACGATGGCCGCCTTTGCCCGCCTGCCGGAGGCACAGCGCGAGGTGCTGCATCTGGTGGCGGTCGAAGGCATGAGCTATCGCGAGGCGGCCGAACTGCTGGCGGTGCCGGTGGGAACCGTGATGAGCCGTCTGGCGCGTGCCCGAACGCGTCTGGCCAAGGAATTGCACGCAAGCGAGGGTGCCGAGGCGGATTAAGCGGAGTGAGGAGAGTGGAAGAAATTTCTCCTGAACTGTTGAGTGCCTATCTCGACGACGAGCTCGACGCCGAAGATCGCCGCCGGGTCGAAGCGGCACTCGCGTCCTCACCCGGGCTGCGCTCCGAGCTGGAAGAACTGCGCGCGGCCGACGAGGCCCTGCGCCATGCGATGGATGCGGCCTTCGCCGAGCGGCCAATCCCCGAAGCGCTGGCGGCGCTGTTGAGTGAAGGGACATCGGCAGGCCGCGACCGGCAACGGCAGGCGGCGCCTGCCCGCCTGCTTCACCGCTGGCTGGCCGTATGGTCCCGCCCCGCGGCTGGCGCGATGGCCATGGCCCGACCGGCGCTGGCAGTGGCGGCGTTGCTGCTCATCGGGGTCGCGGTCGGTGTGCTACTTGCTTCGCGCTTCAATCCCGGGCCGGTGGAGGGAGGCCGCGACGCAGGGGTCCGTCTGGCCCT